>NZ_JAUEUE010000012.1:0-279748 GCF_032485055.1 Bradyrhizobium sp. SZCCHNRI20481 | reverse complement strand
AGTCGATCGCGGTGTCCGCGCTGTCGCTCGCCAACCAGTCGCAGGCGAGCGTGCTGCAGCTGCTGCGCTGATCCGCAGGCATCGCATCTCGACAACGAAGGCGGCGGGGGAAACCCCGCCGCTTTTCATTGGAGGGGACGAGGAGGGGGGCCGACGGTGCGGATGGCGTATTGCGACGAGCCCGTCAGGACAAAAAAGCCGGCCCGCCATGGGCGGGGCCGGGCCTTCGATCTACGATGTGTTCGGCGGAGGCTCAGGCCGCCGAGCTCACCGGCTTGTCCTGCTGTTCGGCTTCAGCCTGCTCGATCAGCTTCTTCTCATAGGCGACGAGCTTCTTGGCTTCCTTCAGCGCCTGGTAGAGATCGCCGTTGAGGATATGGCCGTTGATCGCCTCGATGATCGGCCAGGCGCTCGGCACCGTCGTGATGATGTCGCGCAGCAGGTTGAAATAGGTGCCGTGATCCGCGTCTGCCCCCGGCGAGATGTACATCAGCTGGACCGCAAGATAGACGAGCTTGGCCGGCGTGTCGGCCGTCTCCGGCGTCAGGATGTCCTTCTCGCGCAGGATCGGAATGTTCTCGCCGTCGATCAGGAGACGCGCGCGCTGGTCGGTGTTGGTGATCACGCAGGAGCCGATGATGATGCGCTCATGCGGCTTCAGTTCGACTTTCAGGGCCATTCTCATTCTCCGTTGCCGCATCGGCGTGGCGCCGAACCTGCTGCGTCGAGGCCGATGACCGGTCCAGCTGCCAGTCTAGATCGCGCGGGGAGTCTGCGCGCTCGATCGGTCGGCGCGCAGCAATCCTTTCCGATCATGGTTAACGGACGGTAAACGGCCGCGCACGCCCGGCGAATATGCGGTGTTTTCAAGGTGATCCGCGGCGAATCGCCGATGCGCGGCCGTGCCGATGCCGCGCATCGGGGACCGCGAGCGGTCGTGACTTCACTGTTTGTTAGCCGCTCGCATTTACCTTAACGCCCGTCGCCCGGTGGTGCAGTCACCGACGGGCTTCGCCTTGATCCTGAATGGATCGGGCAGTTTGTTTCACACCAGAAGGGTATGAAAATGTCAGGTATTGTTCTCTCGGCGTCGGTGCGTCAGAATCTGCTCTCGCTTCAGTCGACGGCTCAGCTCCTCGCCACCACCCAGAACAATCTCTCCACGGGCAAGAAGGTCAACTCGGCGCTCGACAATCCGACCAACTTCTTCACCGCCCAGGGTCTCGACAACCGCGCTTCCGACATCTCCAATCTGCTCGACGGCATCGGCAATGGCGTGCAGGTGCTGCAGGCCGCCAACACCGGCATCACCTCGTTGCAGAAGCTCGTCGACAGCGCCAAGTCGATCGCCAACCAGGTGCTGCAGAGCTCCGTGGGCTATTCCACCAAGTCCAGCGTCACCTCGGCGGCTCTGACCGGCGCGACCGCCACCGACCTGCTCGGCTCCAGCTCGACAGCTGTGACCGGCTCGGTCGTGAACAACGACAATACCTCGAGCGCGGTGGCGATCACCGGCTCGACCAAGCTGTCGGGCACGGCGGGCACCGCGTCGAACAACCTCGCCACCGGCATCACCTCGGGTGAGACGCTGGTCGTCAACGGCACCACCTTCACCTTCGTCACCGGCACGTCCTCGACGGGCACCAGCATCGGCATCGGCGACAGCGTCAGCAACCTGCTGTCGGCGATCCAGACCCAGACCGGCGTCACCGCGTCGATCACGGCGGGTGCGATCACCTTGACGCCGCCGGCGGCGGGATTGACGCTCTCGGGCAGCACCGGCACCTTGGGCAAGCTCGGGCTGACTGCTGTCGGCGACGGCTTGTCAGGTCAGACCTTGACGATCGGCGCGACAGGGGGAGGCACGGCGACGAGTGTCACGTTCGGTCTAGGGACAGGGCAGGTCAAGTCGCTGAACGATCTCAACACCAAGCTCGCAGCCAACAACCTGCAAGCCTCGATCGATACCACCGGCAAGATCTCGATCACCACGACCAACGACGCGGCTTCGGCCACGATCGGTGCGATCGGCGGTACGTCGGCTGCATCCAGCCAGGCCTTCAACGGTCTGACGGCGGCGGCTCCGGTGGCGGATGCGACCGCGCAGACGCAGCGCGCGAGCCTGGTCTCCCAGTACAACAACGTGCTGGCGCAGATCAACACCACCGCGGCCGACGCTTCGTTCAACGGTGTCAACCTGCTGAACGGCGACACGCTGAAGCTGACCTTCAACGAGAACGGCAAGTCGACGCTCTCGATCACCGGTGTGACCTTCAATACCGGCGGTCTTGGTCTGTCGACCCTCACCTCGGGCACCGACTTCCTCGACAACAACTCGGCGAACAAGGTGATCACCCTGTTGAACTCGGCGAGCTCGACGCTGCGGTCGGAAGCCTCCACGCTGGGTTCGAACTTGTCGGTGGTGCAGATCCGTCAGGACTTCAACAAGAACCTGATCAACGTGCTGCAGACCGGCTCGTCGAACCTGACGCTGGCCGACACCAACGAGGAAGCGGCCAACAGCCAGGCGCTGTCGACCCGCCAGTCGATCGCGGTGTCCGCGCTGTCGCTCGCCAACCAGTCGCAGGCGAGCGTGCTGCAGCTGCTGCGCTGATCCGCAAGGATCGCATCTCGACAACCAAGGCGGCGGGGGAAACCCCGCCGCTTTTTTTCGCCTGGTTTGGCCGTCCGGCCCGTATCAATACTGGCACGGAACCGGACGCGAGTGGAGCCAAGGATCGCAACCAGTCGTTAAGCAAGAAATTTAAAGCGCCATTAACCATGTTTTAAAAGTGGCTGGACTAGAACCTCCTGGTGAATAACTAGGAAGGTTTCACACATATGTCCGGTATCGTTCTCTCGGCTTCGGTTCGCCAAAACCTGCTGGCGCTGCAAAACACCGCATCGCTGCTGGCCACGACTCAAAACAACCTGGCCACCGGCAACAAGGTCAACACGGCGCTCGATAACCCCACCGAATTCTTTACCTCGCAATCGCTCAACAACCGCGCGAGCGACATTGCGAATCTGCTCGACAGCATCGGCAACGGTGTCCAGGTTCTCCAGGCTGCGAATACCGGTCTCACCTCGCTTCAGAAGCTCGTCGATAGCGCCAAGTCGATCGCAAGCCAGGTCCTCCAGGCCCCGACGGGGTACACCACCAAGTCGAGCGTGACCTCCGCGGTCATCTCAGGGGCGACGGCGAACAACCTGCTCGGCAGCTCCTCAAACAATTTCGTGACCGGCAGCGCGGTCAACAACGACAACCTCAGCTCGGCCGTTGCGATCACCGGATCCACCAGGCTGTCGGGTACGGCGAGCTCGACCTCGAACGACCTGGCGAGCAGCGTCACCACCGGCGATACGCTCGTGGTCAACGGTGTCGTGTTCACCTTCGTGGCCGGCTCGGTCTCGGCCGGTACCAACATCGGCGTCGGCGACACCGTCAGCAACCTCCTGGCTGCCATCGATTCGGTGACCGGAGCCACCGCAACGCCGTCCACGGTGGCAGCCGGCAAGATCCAGCTGGCGACAGGCACGGCGCAGGATCTGACAGTATCGGGCACGGCCCTGGCCAAGCTCGGATTGACCGCCGGCACGACCACACGAAATCCGCCAGCCTTGACAGGACAGACGCTGACAATTGCCTCGACAGGGGGCGGCGTCGCAACGAACATAACGTTCGGCACAGGTGCTTCGCAGATCTCGACGCTGGCACAGCTCAATACGGCTCTCGCGACCAACAACCTGCAGGCCAGCCTGAGCACGACGGGTCAGCTTACGATCCTCACCACCAACGAAGCGGCATCGTCGACGATCGGCGCGGTCGCCGGCTCTTCGACCGCGGCCAGCATGGCCTTTAACGGCGTGACGGCATCGACCCCGGTGGCCGACACCAACTCCCAGACGACGCGTGCCGGCCTGATCGCGCAGTACAACAACGTCCTGGCGCAGATCAACACCACGGCGCAGGACGCCTCGTTCAACGGCATCAACCTGCTCAACGGCGACACGCTCAAATTGGTGTTCAACGAGACCGGACGGTCCACGCTGAACATCACCGGCGTGACCTTCAACAGCACCGGTCTCGGCCTGTCGGCGCTGGTGGTCGGAAGCGACTTCCTCGACAGCAACTCGGCCAACAAGGTGCTCACGACCTTGAACAGTGCATCGACTGCGATCCGCTCTGAAGCGTCGTCGCTCGGTTCGAACCTCTCGATCGTGCAGATCCGTCAGGACTTCAACAAGAACCTGATCAACGTGCTGCAGACCGGTTCCTCGAACCTGACCTTGGCCGACACCAACGAGGAGGCGGCCAACAGCCAGGCGCTGTCGACCCGCCAGTCGATCGCGGTCTCCGCGCTAGCGCTGGCCAATCAGTCGCAGGCGAGCGTGCTGCAGCTCCTGCGCTGAGCGCGAACGCGCTGGAATGATATCTCATCGAAGCGGCGGGCCATGCCCGCCGCTTCTGCTTTTGGCTATGCCGTGCGTGGCAGCGCGGGTCTCCGTTCGATGTCGGTGGGTGAGCTGCGTGAAGGCGCCGTTGTTCGTGTAGTTCGCGCCGCCGAGGCTTGATGAACAACGTACGATCCTCGTCCGGACATTTTGAATCATCGCGTTCGCAAGAAATTAAGAGGTGCACCAAACAAGGCGATTTGCGGTGCTCCGTGGCGCTACGAAACGAATTCCGCTAACGGCCGCTAACCATATTTTAAAGGCACGCAAAGTACAAAACCTGAGCAGTTTGGTCGTGTCCCTGCGTCAGTCCGGAGTAGTTGATGTCATATGCCGCTCAAGCCTATGCCCGCACGTCGCAGACGACGGCATCACCACGGGAGATCGAAGCTCAGGCTCTGTTGAAAGCGGCGCGGCAGCTGCAGGAAGTCCAGGCCAATTGGAGCGGCCCTGATCGCAACATGTACAAGGCTCTGCTCTTCAATCGTCGCTTGTGGACGATCTTCATGAGCGCGATGGAGGCGGACGACAATCCGAATCCGCTCGACATCCGCCAGAACATCGCCAACATCGGCGTGTTCGTGATGAAGCAGACGATCGAGATGCAGATGGATCCGGATCCGGCGAAGCTCAAGTCGCTGATCGACATCAACTGCCACATCGCCGCGGGATTGTCCGGGCGGAGCTGACCGTCGGGGACAGGGGCGGGTGGCGCGTCGTCATGACCGATATCACCAGCATCCTGTCAGCGTCCTACAAGTCGAACCTGCTCAGTGCGGCGCGAAGCAACAGCAAATACGTGGCCGTCGATCCGACGCTCTATCAGGGCGGCTGGAGCGGAAAATATGCCAACGGGAAGTCGTTCACGGTCTCGGTCTCCAACGTCAAGGGCTTTCACGCCAAGGTTCGCGACCAGAGCGAGGGCGTGAACAAGTATCAGGACGTGCTGATCAAGGATAATGCGTTCAGGATCGGCGATACGAAGTTCACGCTGACCGGCAACGGCAAGGCCCAGATCAAGAACGTGGTCACCGACGCCGCCTCGGGCCAGACCTATCTCGACACCGCCTACGCGACCCGGAGCAGTTGATCCGCCAAAGCTGCGCCGCTCGATACGGCAACGCCGCCCGGTGGGGCGGCGTGCAGGCGGCGGCGGAATGAAGCGGTAGGCCCCGTGGGGGCTCAGGCGGTGCGATCGGTCGCCACGACGCGCGGCACGTCCGCCTTCTGCATATCCTTCTGAAGGTCGAGCGTGTTGAAGTAGGCCCGGCGGCGCAGCACGGCCTCATCCGGATATTGGGTCACGACCTGATCGGTCTTGCGGTTGACCACCTGGAACACCAGGGCGGCAGCGGCGCGATCGTAATAGGCCTGCCGCGACACCGACAGATCGTTCGCGACGTTGACCGGGACGTCGTTGCGCACGGAGGCGCCAGGCTCGGCCGCGGTCACGGTCTGGCTGGGAGGAAGGTCCGTTGGAACAGCGCTCACCACCGCCTGGCTCGACGGCGGAATTATCGGAACGGACGCTGGCGTCCCTACCGCTCTTACGCTGAAATCGGAACTCATGGCAGCCTCCTCATGGCCATCGAGTCAATTCCCAACCCATCCCGCTTGCAACTATGCCGATGACCAATCAACGTTATGTTAGGAAATAGGATGAACGGCGCGTTGTGATTCGCCAGGGCCTTTTAAGCTTATCCGAGCGTTAAACGGCGACGGCCGCGCGGCCCTCGAGGCGGCGCGGCGCTGCAATGCAGTGGGGGGTGCCGGTGGTGAGGCTCAGAGCGTCCGGCTGACGGCGAGCGGGGTGAGGTGCCGCGCGCCCGGGGCGGCGCGGCGGCCGCCGGCGGTATACGTGCTGGGGATGTTCTTGCGCTGAACCTCGGCATTGACGCCGCGCACGATCTTTTCCGAGATCGCGTGCGCAGTCGCCAGCACGGTCAGGTTCACCTGCAGCAGGGCGCGGAAGGTGTCGTGGTGACGGTGCAGGGTGGCGAGCAGCTCCGGCACGGTCTGCTTCATGAAATCCTGGCTCGCCTTGAGGCAGCCCACGGTCGTGACGTAGTGGCGGGACAGCTCGGTCTTCTTCGGGCCGAACGCCATGCCTTCGCGCAGCTTGCCGGCGCGGACCAGCTCGGTCTCCTGCTCGATGACCGCGATCAGCTCGCTCATGACGCTCACCATCTCGTCGGCGAGCGCGCGTGCCTCTGCGGCGCTGGTGGCGGCGGCGTAGGTCGTCTTCTTCGCTTGGCCCTGTGCGGTCATTTCATAACTCCCTTCGGCGTGAGCGTTTGCCGCCCACGCGCTTGTCACGCGAACATCTACGCTTTGCCGTTGGCGCCGGAGCTGCTGCCGGCCTGTTGCAGGATGAGAGTGCGGAAGACGTCGTTGGAGATGCCGACGCCGCCGGCCTTGGCGAAGTTCTTGGAATATTGCTCCGTCAGCATCGAGCGCCAGACGCCGGTGCCCGGCGTGTCGCCGAACGGCCCTTCGCCCTTCACTCCGCTGGTCATCTGCGAAAACATGCTGTTGAGGAACATTGCTTCGAAGTCGGTCGCCGTCGCCTTGGCCCTGGCCTGCGCCTTGGGCGAGACCTTGGTCAGGGCCTCGGCGAGATCGAGATCGGTGCGCGGCGCGGTGACGGCCGCGGCCGTCGGCATGTTGAGAGCGACGCGGCCATGATAGGAGTCGATGAAGGACGTCGCCATCACATCACCTCGATGTCGGCTTCGATCGCACCCGCCGCCTTGATGGCCTGCAGGATGCTGATCAGGTCGCGGGGACCGATGCCGAGGCCGTTGAGGCCGTCGACCAGCTGCTGCAAGGACACACCGTCCTTGACGACCGCGAACTTCTTGCCTTCCTCGGTGACACCGACGCTGGTGCGCGGTGTGACCACGGTGCGGCCGCGCGACAGTGGATTGGGCTGGCTGACCTGCGGACTTTCGGAGATCGTGACGGTCAGGTTGCCTTGCGCCACGGCGACGGTCGCCACGCGCACGTCGCGGCCCATCACGATGATGCCGGAGCGCTCGTCGATGACGATCTTGGCGGCGAGATCAGGATCGACCTGCAACTGCTCGATCTCGGTCAGGAAGGCGACGACGTTGCCCTTGAACTCGGCGGGAACGCTGAGCTGCACCGTCGACGGGTCGATCGGCTCGGCGGTCTTGACGCCGAGGAAATCGTTGATGGCGGCGGCGATGCGTTTTGCGGTGGTGAAGTCGGCGTTGCGCAGGGCGAGCCGCACGTTCGGCAGCCGGTTCAGCGCGAACTCGATCTCGCGCTCGATGATGGCGCCATTGGCGATGCGGCCGACCGTCGGCACGCCGCGCACGATCTTGGCGGCCTCGCCCTCGGCCTGGAAGCCGGAGATCGCGAGCGAGCCCTGCGCCACCGCATAGACGTTGCCGTCGGCGCCGAGCAGGGGGGTGACGAGCAGGGTGCCGCCCTGCAGGTTCTTGGCGTCGCCGAGCGCGGACACCGTGACGTCCATGCGCGTGCCTTGCGTCGCGAATGGCGGCAGGTTGCCGGTGACCATGACAGCGGCGACGTTGCCGGTGCGGATGGTGGCGCCGCGGATGTTGACGCCCATGCGCTCGAGCATCGCCTGCAGCGACTGCTTGGTGAACGGGATGTTGTTCAGCGTGTCGCCGGTGCCGTTGAGGCCGACCACGAGGCCATAGCCGATCAACTGGTTCTGGCGCACGCCCTCGATATTGGCGAGATCCTTGATCCGCGAGGTCGCATTCGCAGACATGACGGTAGATGCCAGCGCCAGCACGGCGGCGCAGGCGACCTGAAACAGGCGCGTGGTTCGGACGCGTCGCATCCTATGCTCCCCTCGAACTCTTCAAGTGATCACTCGGCCACTCCCATGACCGCATGATCGACGTTAACTATGCGAGCGTCGTGCCACGGCGATGCTCCGGGCTAACTCATTGAAAGAGTGTGAAATCGACTCGAAGCTTTGTCGCGGTCCAGGGGTGCTCGGGGGGAACGAAGCTGCCGCCCCGGCAGAATTTGCCGGGCCGTTTACGCACCGTTAACCACGGCGGAGCCAATCTCCCGCTCGACACGCGAAGCTTGCGGGAGCCATCGATGCGCATCTACGGACCGAACGGCACGACCCTGGGCTCATCGACCAGCTCCACGCGGAAGGCCTCGTCCAGCGGCTTCAAGCTGCCTGACGTCGGCACCACGCAGGACACGCGCGCGACCCTCGCGCCGAAGCAGACTGCGAACATCGATGCGCTGCTGGCGCTGCAGGGTATCGAGGAGGAGCCGGCGGAGCGCCGCAAGCGCTCGGTCCAGCGCGGCAAGCGCGCGCTCGACGTGCTCGATGATCTCAAGCTGACGCTGCTGTCCGGCAAGCTCGACACCGCGATGGCGCTGCGGCTGCGCGATGCCGCGGCCGACCTGAAGCAGACCTCGGGCGACCCGGGACTGGATGCGATCCTCTCCGAGATCGAGCTGCGCGTCGAGGTCGAGCTCGCCAAGGCCGGGCGGAGCTGAGACGCTTCGCGCGTTCAAGCCGCCTTCGACGGCTGTTGCGCGTCGTAGCGCCGCTGCGCGGCGGTGACCTCCTTGAGATGGCGCTCGGCCCAGTCGCGCAGCGGATCGACCGCGGCGGCGAGCGTCAGCCCGAGCGGCGTGATCGAATATTCGACGGTGACCGGGACGGTCGCGATCGCGCGCCGCCGCACCAGGCCGTCGCGCTCCAGGCTCTTCAGCACCTGGGACAGCATCTTCTGCGAAATCCCTTCGATCGACCGCCGCAACTGATTGAAGCGCAAGGGTTCGTTGCGCAGCAGGATCAGGATCAGCACGGCCCATTTGTCGCCGACGCGATCGAGGATCTGTCGCGTTGGGCAGTCGGCCGAATAGACGTTCGCGGCTCTCATCGGTTACTCCGGCGTGACCAGGTGATCTTAAAGTGCGCTCTTAACACCAGCATTCGTTCCGCTATCTAGTCACTATCGGATACCGAGGCGGCTTCGTCCAGATCTCGGATCCGACCTCGTGATCTCGAACATAGGAGCTCCCCATGAAGATCGCCGTCGCCGGCGCGTCCGGCCGTGCCGGGTCCCGCATTACCGCCGAGCTGGCCAGCCGCGGCCACCAGGTCACCGGCATCGCCCGCAACCCGGAGAAGATCGCCGGTCACGCCAACGTCAAGGCGGTGCGGGGCGATGCCAACGACCGCGCCGCGCTGGCAAAGCTCTGGGCCGGCCATGACGTCGCGATCAGCGCGATCCATTTCTCGGCCAGCGATGTCGAGACCCTGATCGGGGCGGCCAAGGACTCCGGCGTATCGCGTTACCTCGTGGTCGGCGGCGCCGGCTCGCTCGAGGTCGCGCCGGGTGTGCGGCTGGTGACGACGCCCGGCTTTCCGGCCGCCTACAAGGCCGAAGCGGAGAAGGGCGCCGCGTTCCTCGATCGTCTGCGCCAGGAGAAGGAGCTCGACTGGACCTTCCTGTCGCCCTCGGCGATGATCGATTTCGGTGCCCGGACGGCCAAGTTCCGGCTCGGAACGGACCAGTTGCTGGTCGATGCCGACGGCAAGAGTTTCATCACCTTCGAGGACTTCGCGGTCGCGATGGCCGACGAAATCGAGCGTCCGGCGCACCGGCGGGCCCGTTTCACGGTCGGTTATTGAGGCCGTCCACGGCGTCCCGCCGGCTGCGGCCGAATTTGCCTGTGCAACGGCCCGAACGGCGGGGCGCCCGTGCCGATGGAAATATTGTCTGTCACATGAGGCCGCTATATAACGCGGCCGCGAACGGGCGTATTCCGTCCGCCGGTGCCGAGACCGGCGCCAGCACGTACAGATGGGCTGACCTTGGAAAAGTTGAAGAACTACAAACCTTCCGAAAAAGAGCCTTTCATGAACGAACGCCAGCGCGACTATTTCCGCGCCAAGCTGCTGGCATGGAAGGAGGAGATCCTGCGCGAATCGAAGCTCACCCTGCAGGCTCTGCAGGAGGAGAACGTGAACCATCCGGACCTCGCCGACCGCGCGTCGTCGGAGACCGACCGGGCGATCGAGCTTCGCGCCCGTGACCGCCAGCGCAAGCTGATCTCCAAGATCGACGCGGCGCTCCAGCGCATCGAGGACAACACCTACGGCTATTGCGAGGAGACCGGTGAGCCGATTTCGCTGAAGCGGCTCGAGGCCCGGCCCATTGCGACGCTGTCGGTGGAGGCGCAGGAACGCCACGAGAAGCGTGAAAAGGTCTATCGCGACGAGTAGGTCGCGACACTGACCTGAACGAGCGGGGATTGCGGCCGCCTGCCGGGTGCGGCCGCAGTATCTGTTGACGGCCGAGACGGTGCTTGTGCGATCCGCACAGGCTGTGCGGGAGCGAGCGCAAGCGCCTTTGGTTTTCCGAACGTCAGGAACTTTTTCGCGCCTGCTGAATTAACTGCGGTTCCATCTCGGAACGCCGCGGGGAATCATGGGCGAGCCGGACATAGCCAGAGGCGCGCTGGCGACGATGCAGCGCTCCTACGGCGCCCTGAGCATCAAGGGACGCCTCCTTCTGCTGGCCGGCATTCTGTTCCTGCCCTGCGTCGGACTGATTGCCTATGTCATCGTGTCGATGGCGCAATCCGCCGACGCCTCGATTCGGCACGGCCTGTCCTATGCCGCGCAGACAATCTCCGGAGCTGTCGACGCCGAATTGCGGCGCTATATCGCGCTCGCCGAGGTGCTGGCGAAGTCTCCTGATCTCAGCGCGGCCGATCTCAGCGACTTCGAGGCGGAGGCGCGCCGCGTCGGTGCGGTCAGCGGCGAAGGCTGGATCATCGTGTCGGACGCGAGCGGCCGCATCCTGCTCAACACCGGGGCGACGCCGGGCAAGCCGCTCGGCGAGCGCACGCCCGAAGGCCGGCACTCGCAGGAGCGCGCTTTTCAGTCAGGAAGGCCATCGATCTCCGACATCTTCACCGGGCCCAATTCAGGCGCGTGGGTGGCGACCGTCGATGTCCCCGTCGTCAAGGATGGCAAGCCGTTCCGTTGCCTGTCGATCGCCATGCCGGCCGCGAACTACACCCGGCTGCTGGCCCAGCAGCAGCTGCCGGCCGACTGGCTGGTCGGCATCATGGACGGCCAGGGACGATACATCTCGCGCATTCCGAAGAACGCCACCACGATCGGGCAGCCGGCGTCGGCCGGCTGGCGGGCGACTGCCAAGGCCGAGGGGATCGCGGAGTTTCCGTCGATCGAGGGCGATCGTGTCATCAACGCCAATGCGCGTCCCCAGCTGAGCGACTGGACTGTCGGGGTCGGCATCAAGCAGGCGGCTTTCGCCCAGGCGATCTCCTCGACGGTGCAGACCGCAACCATCGTGGCAACGACGATCTGTGCCCTGGCGCTGCTGCTGGCGGCCGGCATCGGCCGAAGCATCGCCCGGCCGCTCGAAAGCATCGCCGTCAAGAGCGCCATCCCAGGCGAGGCCGCGCCCTCCGATCCTCCGGAGGTTCGGGCGCTCAACGCCCGACTGGCTGCGGCCGAAAAGGCGCAGGCGGAGAGTGCGCGCGTCATCCAGGAGAATTTCGGGATGCTCGCCCAAGCCAGGGACGATGCGTCGCGCACGGCCGGGCAGCTCAAACTCGCCGCGAAATATGGACGGCTTGGCACCTTTACCTGGGACGGCAGATCCGGCGCCAGCCACTGGTCCGACGAGATCGAAGAACTCTATGGGCTTGCGCCGGGCACGTTCCCAGGGACCTATGACGCCTGGCTGGCGCTGGTGCATCCCGAGGACCAGGCGCGTGCCGACCAGGACAACAAGCAGGCGCTGATCACCGGGGAGCTCGATTCGGAGTGGCGAGTGGCGCTGCCCGACGGCTCGATCCGGTGGATCGAGGCGCGCGCCCGCATGTTGGGCGGCGAGGGCGGCGGCGATCCGTACATGATCGGCGTCAACATCGACGTCACCGCCGCGAAGGAAGCCGACCGCAAGCGCGAGCTGCTCGTGCATGAGCTGGCCCATCGCGTCAAGAACAGCCTCGCCGTGGTGCAATCGCTGGCGCATCAGCTGCTGCCGCGGCACGACGCCAAGGTCCGCGACTTCACGTCACGCCTGCATGCGCTGGCGACGGCGCACACGAGCCTTGCCGAGAACGACTGGCAGGGCGCCGATCTCGCCGCCCTCATCAGGAGTCAGGTCGCGCCGTTCGCCAGCACACCGGATCAACTCGCCACCAGCGGCCCCTCCATCCTGGTCCCGGTCGAGCTGACGACGCAGCTGGCTCTCGTCATCCACGAGATGGCCTGCAACGCCAGCAAATATGGCGCGCTCACCACGCCCAACGGTCACGTCGATGTCAGCTGGTCGTTGGCCCAGGACGCGCTGCATGTCCGTTGGCAGGAGAGCGGCGGCCCGCCGGCGCGCGAGCCTCCGGTGGTCGGCTTCGGCAGCCGGCTGCTGACCCGCACGGTCAGGCATCTGCAGCGCACATTTGCCGAGAGCGGGCTGACCTGCCAGTTCGAGCTGCCCTGGCTCACGACACGTGACGAGAGCTCGATGGCCGCAACGGGCGAGGCGAGTTGAGCGTCAGCGCGCGAAGCGCCGCTCGGCTGGTCCTGACATGGCCTCACATGGCCTCGCCATCGCGCTCTGCCATACCCACGTCCGGGATATCGGCGCAGAGACGGCAATTCCGATGAGCGAGGTACTGGTTATGGGCGGCTGGTCGGTTGAAAGTGCTGCTTGCGCCCGTGGCCGCGCCGTCTCAAATTGTTGATGAAGCTGAGATGGGAGCCAAAATCTCGTTAATAAACAATCCGTTCACCATAAATCCTGCGATGCCGGTTCGGGCCGCGGGCCAGGGGAGTTGAAGGGCCATGGGAGCAGACGAGATCCTTGCCGCTGCGCAACTGATTGTAGATGCCCGCAAGCGGCGGGCGCCCTTGGGCGCTCTGCCGCCGCAGCTTCAGCCGAAGGATGAAGCTGCCGGCTACGAGATCCAGCGTGAAGTCCATTGGCTGCTCGCCGAACAGGCCGGTGACTTCGCCGGCTACAAGATCGGCTGCACCAGCAAGGTGATGCAGGACTATCTTGGCATTCCGCATCCCTGTTCCGGCGGGGTGTTCGCGCGCGGCGTTCACCAGACGGGGGTCGGATTGCGCACGGCCGACTTCGTCCGCGTGGGCGTCGAATGCGAGATCGCCGTGCGGCTCAAGCACGACCTGCTGCCGTTGGACGCGCCGTTCACCATGGATCGTGTCGTCGAGGCGATCGGCGACTGTCATGCGGCGATCGAGATCGTCGACGATCGTTATGTGCAATGGCAGACGCTGGGGGCGCCGACGCTCGTCGCCGACGATTTCTTTGCTGCCGGCTGCGTCCTCGGCCCGGCGCTCCCGCGCGCTGCCGTAGCGGACTTGGCCGCGGTGCAGGGCCGTGCCATCGTCAACGGCACCCTGGTCGGCGAGGGCACCGGTGCGGATGTGCTGGGACATCCGGTCCACGCGCTGGCCTGGCTTGCCAATCATCTCGCCGCCGGTGGTGACGGGCTCGAGGCCGGACAGCTCGTCCTGACCGGCAGCCTGGTCAAGACGATATGGTTGAGCGCGGGCGACCGGGTACGGATGGAGCTGGACGGCCTCGGTGTGGTCGAGGCGACGTTCATGTGATCCCGCGTCGAGGAAGACCTGCCGATCTCTGAGCGGGGCGTTGCTCCGCTCCAGCTAGACGAGCTCCATGCGCAGATGACGGCCTACGGCTCTGGCGGCGCGCGCCAGCGTGCCGAGCGTGACGGATTCATTGTCGGGATCGAGCAGCCGGTCGAGCTGGGCGCGGCTGGTCTCCATGCGGGCCGCCAGCTCGGTCTTGGAGATCGCCTCGCGCTTCATTAGCTCCTCGAGCTGCCGTACCAGCACGCGCTTGATCGCGCGCGCCGTCACGGTCTCGTAGAGACCGTCCTCCTTCAGAAAGTCGTCGAAGGCAGAGCCGACCTTGCCGGCAGTCTTAGGTGCGCGCATCACGAAATGTCTCTCATGCGTTTGACGGCCAATTCGATATCGGATGCCGGAGTCTTCTGACTCTTCTTGATGAAGGCATGGAGCAGGATCATCCGGCCGTCTCGCAAGCAAAAGATCACACGGGCGATCCGGCCCTGCGTGAGGCTGCTGCGAACCTCCCACAGTCCATGACTCAATGGCCGACACAGAGGAAGCCCGATCGGCCAAGCAAACTCGACATCCTTGATATCCTCGCCGAGGATCCGACGATCCTCGGCAGGCAATTCCTTGAGCCAGTCCCGGACGGGTTCGCGGCCGGATGGCAGCGCGTAGAAGAACGCCGGTAGCCGTTTCATTGAAATGTACCATTTTTGGTACGTTCTGCAACAGGGAAAATGCTGAGCAGGCTCTCAGTTGATCGCCAAGTGAACGACACTTGTCTAGGCAAGTAAACGAACACGGCCTCCGGCAGGGGAGCTACCGGAGGCCGTGTATACATCGCCCGCTGCGCCTAGGTTCGCATTGGGCAATGTGGGAGCTCGCTTTCAGAAAAGGGCGGCGGCTGCGGATCATCTCATGACCAGTGTCGCGCTCGGCCAAGTCCTTGTCTGACCCTCCGGGGAGGGATTTTCATCGTGTCTCTTCATCCTTGTCCGATTGCCGACCCAAGACATTCAGGTCGGAGCTTTCGCGGCGACCGGGCGTGGTTGGATCCGCCCGGCCTTTCGATGTGATCTTCGCCTCAGAACGGCAGCAGGATGTCCATCACCTGCTGGCCGTAGCGCGGCTGCTGGACGTCGGAGATCTGGCCGCGGCCGCCGTAGGAGATACGGGCCTGGGCGATCTTGGTGGAGTCGATGGTGTTGTCGCTCTGGATGTCCTCGGGCCGCACGATGCCGGCCACGATCAGCTCGCGGATCTCGTAGTTGACCCGGATCTCCTGCTTGCCTTCGACGACGAGGTTGCCGTTCGGCAGCACCTGCGTCACCACCGCGGCGACGCTGGTGGTCAGGGATTCCGAGCGCTGGATGGTGCCCTTGCCGTCGGAGGACGAGGTGCCGTCGGCGGTCAGGATGCGGCCGGGCAGCACCTTCTGCGCCTGCACGCCGAGCGTCTTCGCGCCGATGAAGTCGGTGATGCCCGAATCCTCCTTGTTGGTGCGGCTGCGCTGGGTCTCGTTGGCGAAATTGGCCTTGTCGGAGATGCTGACCGTGACGGTCAGGAGGTCGCCGACCTGACGGGCGCGCTGGTCCTTGAAGAAGGCGCGCGAGCCGTTGCGCCACAGCGAGTTCGGCGCGTAGGACACCGTCTCGGGCTTGGGCATCGGCATCTGCACCGGCTTGTAGCCCGGCTGCGTGGTCGGGTTGTCGATCTCCGTCAGCTTCGGCCGCTCGCCGATCTGGCTGAGACGGTCGATCGAGGAGCATCCGCCGGCGATCGACAGCACCGCGAAGGAGACCGAGATCAGCGCGACCCGGCGCAGGCTCGAGACGCCCCGATCATCAAACTTGAACTTCGACATGAAACTTACTCGGCTTTCGGGGTGGCGGAGGTGGGAAGGCGGCTGGCGACGGCGACGGGCGCGGCGATGTCGGCTTCGGAGGTCTGCGCCGGCTTGGCGACGGCGATGTCGACGGAGACCTGGCCGCGACCCGAGACGCGGCCGGTCACGGTGCGCTTGGACTGCAGATTGAGCACGCTGACGACGTCGCCTTCGGTGCCCGACTCCAGCGCCTTGCCGCGCGTGGTGAGATAGATGCCGGCGGTCTGGTAGATCAGCGTGACCGCCTGGTCGCGCTGCACGAGGTCGGGCTTGGCGAGGTCGGTGGTCTTCAGCGCCTGACCCGCGCGCACCGCGCGGCGCATCTGCATGCCCACTGCGAGCTCGCGCGAGGCAGGCTCGCCGCCGCCGAGCTCGGCGCGCGGCCGCCGCTCGGTCTGCAGGTCGCCTGAGCGGATCATCTCGTTGCGATCGATGTTGCGGGTCAGCACCACGGCCTCGACGGTCTCGATCGCCGTGCCGGTGTAGCGCAGCTTGGTCGGGCTCGCGCCATTGGCATGGCCGAGCTCGAAGGTGATGTCGAAGCGGCCGCTGCGGGGGTCGAAGCGGGCGCTGGTCGGCGCCAGCGTGCCTGACGTCGAGGCCTCGAATTTGAGATCCTGCACCGGCTGGTCGAAGCTGATGCTGAGGTTCGCGGCATCGCCAAGTCCGTTGCGGTGATCGAGCGCCTGGGCCACTGCCGTGCTGATCTCCTTGGCGTCGATGGCGCGGGCCAGCCGCGTGACCGCAACCTCCTTGATGTCGCGGACCTCGACGCCGATGACCTGGTGGGTGCGCAGGGTCGCGATCACCTGCGCGGCCGGCAGCACGCCGGTCGTGCCGAGATCGGGCGCGCGGTAGACGGCGATATTGGCCGCGACGCCCGCATTGTCGATCAGGTCGCCGACGCGCACGATGTCGCCGGTGACGTTGACGGTGGAGCGCAGCACGGGCGCCTTGATCTGGTCGTCGGCCTCGCCGGCCAGCGCCGACAGCGCGGTCGAGGCGAGCAGGGCGGCTGCGAGCAGGAAGGGACGGACGGTGCGGGTCATGATGGCGATCTCCCTTCGAACCTCAGCGGAACAGCGCAGTGGTCGATTGCAGCATCTGGTCGGCGGCCGAAATGACCTTGGCGTTCATCTCATAGGCGCGCTGGGCGGCGATCAGCTCGCTCATCTCGCTGACGACATCGACGTTGGCCTGCTCCAGGCTGCCCTGGGTGATGCTGCCGAGGCCATCCTGGTTGGCGACGCCGTCCTGCGGTGCGCCCGACGACGGCGTGTCGGTGAACTGGTTGTTGCCGACCGGCTGCAGGCCGGCCTTGTTGATGAAACGGGTGACCTGGAGCTGGCCGATGATGTTCGAGGTGGTCGAGCCCGGCAGCGTCACGGAGACCTGGCCCTGCGCGTTGACGGTGATGCCCGAGGCGTTCTGCGGGATCGTGATCGTCGGCTGCACCGGGTTGCCCTGCGCGGTGACGATGCGGCCCTGATTGTCCATCTGGAAGGTGCCGTCGCGGGTGTATTGGAAGGTGCCGTCGGGCATCAGCACCTTGAAGAAGCCCTCGCCCGAGATCGCGAGGTCGAGATCGTTGCCGGTCTGCGACAGCGTGCCCTGCGTCATCGAGCGCGGCGTGCCGACGGTCTTGACGCCGCCGCCGATGTCGATGCCGACGGGCAGGATCGTGCCCTGGTCGGAGGACTGCGCGCCGACGCGGCGCATATGCTCGTAGATCAGGTCCTGGAACGCCACCGTCTGCTTCTTGAAGCCGGTGGTGCGCAGGTTGGCGATGTTGTTGGAGATCACCTGAACGTTGAGTTCCTGTGCCGCCATTCCGGTCGCAGCGGTGTGAAGCGCCTGCATGTCACGTCTCCTTCAAGATCTGTCAGGCCGGAACGTCGGCGAGTTTCTCGATCGCGTTCTTGCGCAGGTCGCTCTGGACCTGCAGCATGTTGGCGACCTGGGTGTAGGCGCGCATCACTTCGACCATCTTGCTCATCTCGCCGACCGCGCTGACGTTCGACTTCTCGATGTAGCCCTGCTGGATGGTCGACTTGGTGTCCTGCTGCGGGATGGCGCCGGCGGCGGCGGCGTAGAGGTTGTTGCCCTGCTTCTGCGCGGCCTGCGGGTCGGCGAAGTTGACGATGCGCAGCTTGCCGCGGATCGAGTCGGTGCGGTTGACGCCCTCGACCACCGTCACGGTGCCGTCGGGCGAGATGTTGATGTCGTGGTCGGTCGGCTGAAACACGATCGGACCGCCGGTGCCGAGCACTAGGTCACCGGCGGAGGTGACGAGCTGGCCGAGATTGTTCATGTGCAGGTTGCCGTCGCGGGTGTAGCGCTCGCCGGCCGCGGTCTGCACCGTCAGGAAGCCGTCGCCCGTGACGGCGACGTCGAGCGCGTTGCCGGTGCGCTGCATCGAGCCCTGCGAGAAGTCGCGATAGGTGCCGCGGTCCTGGACATAGGACACCCTGCGGGCGGCGCCCGGAAAATTGTCTTCATGCGCGCCGGAGGAGAGATACTCCTCGAACAGCTGCTGATCGGCCTTGAAGCCGTTGGTGTTGACGTTGGCGACGTTGTTGGCAACGACGTCGAGCTGCCGCTCCAGCACCATCTGCCGCGACAATCCGATGAGAAGCGCATTCTCCACCGGTCGATCTCCCCTCTTAACGAATCCCGTTCGCGGCACCTCTCCCAAGGCGGTCTCGACCGGGTCTTCAACGAACCGTTCAGCTCTCCCAAGCCGGCGGGTTCGCAAGGGGTACAGCGAAAGCCGTGCCAAATCTGAATCTATCGATAAATCAACGATTTGGATTTAAGCCCGGGTTCAGAACGCCCGGCAACAACGTCTCGCTAACCATAATTGCCCGGCAAGTTTTTCCCACCGCCTCGGCAAAAGAAAGCTTCCGTTAACCATTGTTACCGTAGCGTTCCCTCAACAAAGCGCAGATGCGCTGGGAGCGTTGGTTTCGCGTCATTAAGCTTTCTGGCGGCATCGGCTCGATTTTCCGGAAGGATCCGAAAGCCATGGCCGAGAACGACGCCGGAGCAGGCGAAGGCGAGGAGCAAGCAGGCTCGCCGAAGAGCAAGCTCAAGCTGATCATCATGGTCGTCGGCGCGCTGGCGCTGCTCGGCGTCGGTGGTGCGGCCTATTTCTTCTTCTTCAGCCACAAGAACGACGAGCATCACGCCGAGGCGGCGCCGCCGCCGAAGCCGCCGGCCTTCGTCGAGGTGCCGGACCTTCTCGTCAACCTGGTCGGCAATCCCGGCGATCGCGTCCAATATCTGAAAGTGAAGATCGTGCTGGAGGTGAAGGAGGAGAAGCAGGTCGAGACGATCAAGCCGACGCTGCCGCGCGTCACCGACATCTTCCAGACCTATCTGCGCGAGCTCCGGCCGAGCGACCTCAACGGCTCGGCGGGCCTGTTCAGGCTCAAGGAGGAGCTCACCAAGCGGGTCAACGTCGCGCTGGCGCCGAACCAGGTCAACGCGGTGTTGTTCAAGGAAATCGTGGTCCAGTAAGGCAAAGAAGCTCAACGATCATGGCGGGCAACGATCAAGTCGACCAAGATGCGATAGCCGCGCAATGGGAAGCCTCGCTCGACTCGGAGGATCCCACAGAGGCCGCGGAAGCCGCAGCAGCCAATGAACTCACCGAATCGATGGCCCTGCAATGGGCCGCGATGGTCGAGGACGGCAGCCGCGATTTCGGCGCCACCAAGAACGGCGGCGAGCGAGTGCTGTCGCAGGAGGAGATCGACAATCTCCTCGGCTTCACCGCCGGTGAGGTCAGCCTCGACGACCATTCCGGCATTCGCGCCATCATCGATTCGGCGATGGTTTCCTACGAGCGTCTGCCGATGCTCGAAATCGTCTTCGACCGTCTGGTGCGGCTGATGACGACCTCCTTGCGCAACTTCACCTCCGACAACGTCGAAGTCTCGCTCGACCGCATCACCTCGGTGCGCTTCGGCGACTACATGAACTCGATCCCGCTGCCCGCCGTGCTCAGCGTGTTCAAGGCGGAGGAGTGGGAGAATTTCGGGCTCGCCACCGTCGACTCGACCCTGATCTATTCGATCATCGACGTGCTGCTCGGCGGCCGCCGCGGCAACACCCAGCTCCGCGTCGAGGGCCGCCCCTACACGACGATCGAGACCAACTTGGTCAAGCGCCTGATCGAGGTAGTGCTGAGCGATGCCGAGCAGGCGTTCCGGCCGCTGTCGCCGGTGCGCTTCACCATCGACCGGCTCGAGACCAATCCGCGCTTCGCCGCGATCAGCCGGCCCGCCAACGCCGCGATCCTGGTGAAGCTGCGGATCGACATGGAAGATCGCGGCGGCAACATCGAGCTGCTGCTGCCCTATGCGACGATCGAGCCGATCCGGCCGGTGCTGTTGCAGATGTTCATGGGTGAGAAGTTCGGCCGCGATCCCGTCTGGGAAGGCCACTTCGCCACCGAGATCACCAAGGCCGAGATCGCCGTCGACGCCGTGCTCTACGAGGCCGACGTGCCGCTGAAGCAGCTCATGAAGCTGAAGGTCGGCGACACCCTGCCGCTCGACATCCGTCCCGATGCGCTGGTCGCGGTCCGCTGCGGCAGCACCATGCTGACGGAGGGGCGGATGGGCCGGGTCGGCGACCGCGTCGCGATCCGTGTCACCAAGAATTTGCGCAAGCCGAATACGACCCTTGCGATGTTCGAAGGCTCCGAAGGCCAGAACAAGTTGATGGAGGCCCAATGAACCACTCCCTCGGATTGATCATCGAAAGCCTGGTGGCGGTCCTTTTGGTGCTGACCATCGGCTATTGCATGCTGCTGAATTCCAGGCTGAAGCGGCTGAAGGCGGATGAGCATTCGCTCAAAGCCGTGATCGCGGAGCTGATCACCGCGACCGAGATCGCCGAGCGGGCGATCGGCGGCCTCAAGCTCGCCGTGCGCGACGTCAACGACAATCTCGGCAATCAGCTCGCCGCCGCGACGCAGATGTCCGACCAGTTGCGCAAGCAGCTCGCCGAGAGCGACGGCGTGGTGCGCCGGCTGTCGCGCATCGCCAGCGCCGCGCGACCCATCACCTCGCCTGAAGCCGCGCCGGAGCCTGCACCTGCGCCGGTGCCGGCGATCACGACCGAGCCGGTGCGCGTCTCCGGTGCCAAGGCGGTTGCCGCCGCGGCCCAGGCATTCTCCGAACGTCGAAGGACTGGTGGCCTTGCCGCATGAATGCGTTTCGTAACATCCGCGTCATTCCCGTCGTCCTGATCGCGGTGGCCTGTCTTGCGGTCCTGAAGGTGGCCGGCCTCGTGATCGATGGCGGCTACGTTTTCGACTATGATCCTCACCCGACCAAGCGGTCATGGGCCCAGGAGAACCTGGGCTATCCGGGCCGCGAGGACAATGACATCGTCACCGGCTCCACGCATGGCGCGCCGAAGGAGAAGAAGGAGGAGGCGCCCAAGCCCGCCGCTCCGGACACCAAGCCCGAGGGCGTGGTGATCAAGCCCGAGGAGAACCAGCAGCAGGTGTCGCCGGCGGAGAAGGCGATCCTCGAGCGGCTGCAGTCGCGTCGCCAGGAGCTTGACGCGCGTGCGCGCGAGATCGACATCCGCGAGAGCCTGTTGCGCGCCGCCGAGCAGCGCATCCAGTCCAAGACCGAGGAGATGAAGGCGATCGAGGGCCGCATCTCCGGCGCGCAGGCCGCCAAGACCGAGGCCGACAACGCCCGCTTCAAGAGCATCGTCACGATGTACGAGGGCATGAAGCCGAAGGATGCCGCCAAGGTGTTCGACCGGCTCGAGATGTCGGTGCTGATCGAGATCGCCTCGCAGATCGCGCCACGCAAGATGTCCGACATTCTCGGACTGATGACGCCGGAGGCGGCCGAACGGCTCACCGTCGAGCTGGCGCGCCGGGCCGGCGCCGACAGGCCCGAGACCAGCGCCGAGCTGCCGAAGATCGAAGGCAAGATCGTGCCTGTGAAGAGCAATTGAGCCGCATGTTTAATGCGCCCTTAAACGCCGGCACCTAGATTTCCGGCGTGGCGGGGCAGGCGTATCCGTCAAGTTGCGGATGTCGAACCGGAAGCTTGTGACCATGGCGCGCACGACTCCCATTGGATTGCGGTCGAAGGCCCGCGCACGGGCGCGCGCTGGCCTTGCGCTGCTGTCGGCCATCGTCATCGGCCTGGTGCTGTCCACGGTCGCGGCAGGCGCTGCGCCGGTGCCGGGCGAGGCCAGCCTGTCGGCTCAGGACGGCTATGCGCGGCTGGTGCTGAAATTCTCCGAGGACATCAGCGCCGACGTCACTACCGCCGGCTCGATTCTGCTGATCAGGTTCGATCGCGCCGCCACCATTCCGATCGACCGCTGGGTGGATGCGGCGCCCGACTACATCTCATCGGCCCGCGGCGACCCCGACGGCTCGGCGCTGCGGCTCTCGCTGTCGCGCAAGGTCCGCGTCAACACCATGACCGCGGGCGAACGCGTCTTCATCGATCTGTTGCCCGACAGCTGGACCGGCCCGCCGCCGCCGCTGCCGGCCGAGGTCGTGCGCGAGCTCGCCGAGCGAGCGCGCGCCGCCGAACGGGCGCTGCGGCTGCAGCGCGCCGAGGCGGAATCGAAGAAGCGGCCGCCGATCCGCGTGCGCGCGCTGGTGCAGCCCACCTTCGTGCGCTTCGTGTTCGAGATCCCCGACGGTGTCGGCATCTCCTCGGTGCTCAACGACCAGAAGCTCTCGCTGTTCTTCACCGCGCCGCTGTCCTTCGATCTCGCCGACGCCAAGCTCGTCGCGCCGCCGAACGTCGCCGCGATCAACCAGCGCATCGACGGCAGCAGGACCGTCGTCGAGCTCGGCCTGGTCGGCGAGGTCGACGTTCGCGCCTTCCGCGAGGAGAAGAACTACAACATCGACGTCGCCTATCAGCAGCCGGACAAGAAGGTCTCCGCAGTCTCCTCGGACACGCTGCCGGGCGCCAAGGCGGCCGCGGCCGAGAAGCCCAGCGGCAGCAAACCCAATGGCGACAAGCCGAAGCAGGCTGCGCAGCCCGAGATCGTGCCGCCGACCTCCGACACCATCGCCAAGGAGATAAAGACGGAGACCAAGCCGGCGCCTGCGGTCGCGGCGCCAGCCACCGAGCTCGCAGCCGAGCCTGCGCCGTCGGCAGCGGCTGCTGCCGCGCCGGCCGCCGCGAAGGCCGAAGCCGCGCCCGAGGCCCCCAAGCCTGAAGCTGCTGCGCCTGAAGCTGTCAAATCCGAAGCAGCCAAATCCGAGCCAGCGAAGTCCGAGGCGATGAAGTCGGAGGCGGGCAAAGCCGAAGCCGCCAAGCCTATCGAGACCAAGTCTGCCGAGATCAAGTCTGCCGAGATCAAGTCTGCCGAAACCAAGGCCGCCGAAACCAAGCCGGCCGAGAAGGCAGCTAATGGAGCCGCCACCCTGGAGGCCCTGCGCGACAGTGAGGGCCTGCGGCTCACCTTCGGCTTCGGCCAGGTCACGCCGGCGGCGCTGTTCCGCCGCGGCGACACGGTATGGATGGTGTTCGATTCGACCAAGCCCGTCGACGTCGAGCCCATCCGCGCCAAGGGCGGCGCGATCATCGGCGAGGTCAACAGGACGCCGCTCGACAAGGGGCAGGCGATCCGGATCCGCCTCAACCGCCCGCAGATGCATTCGCTCGGCAGCGACGATGGCGGGCGCAGCTGGACCCTGTCATTCGCCGACAAGGGCCTGACCAATCAGCAGCCGCTGATGGTGATGCGCAACGTCACCGATCCCGCGCTCGCCAATGTCATGGTGCCGCTCGCCAATCCCGGAGCTGGCATGCTGCACCGGCTGACCGACCCGGATGCCGGCGACACGCTGCTGGTCGTGACGGCGCCGCCGCCGATCCGCGGCTTCATCAAGCGCCAGGATTTCGTCGACCTGTCGCTGCTCGATTCGATCCACGGCATCGCGGTGCGTCCGAATTCGGATGACGTCGCCGTAGAGATCGCGCCTGACAAGGTGATCCTGGGCCGGCCGGGCGGGCTGACCCTGTCGTCGATCGGCTTCTCGCCGGAGCGGGCGCCGACCGCCGTACGGCCGATGTTCGACATCGACGAATGGCAGCAGAACCAGACCCAGCCGTTCGTGCCGCGCGAGGATCTGCTGATCAAGGCCGCGGCGAACGCCGAGCCGGAGCGGCGGGCGCAGACGCGGCTGGCGCTGGCGCGCTTCTACATGGCGCGAGCGATGTATCCGGAAGCGCGCGGCGTCACCAATCTGATGATCTCCGACGCCGACCCGCGCACCGACGAGACCGCCATGCTGATGATCCACGCGGTGGCGAGCATCCTGATGGGCCGGCCGGACCAGGGACTCAAGGATCTCGCCACTCCGTCGATCGGCAATAATTTCGATTCGCAGATGTGGAAGGGCCTCGCCTTCGCCCGCCAGGGCAAGTTTGCCGACGCGCGCGAGAAGCTGAAGAACGTCGAATTCGCCATCGCCTCGCTGCCGCTCGACCTGCAGCGCGTCGTGATCGCGGATGCGATGAAGTCGGCGCTCGAGATCAAGGATTTCGCCGGCGCCGCCAAGCGGCGCGCCGAGCTCGACGTGATCGGCGTGCCCGCGGACATGAAGCCCGACATCGCCGTGCTGCGCGGTCGGCTCGCCGAGGCGATGGCGCAGGAGAAGGATGCGCTCGACGACTATCGCTTCGCCGTCAATTCCGACGACCGCCTTGCGGCCGCGGAGGCCAAGCTGCTGGAGATCAAGCTTCTGCAGAAGCGCGGCGAGATCAAGCCGCCGGACGCGCTGAAGGAGCTGGAGACCTTGCAGGCGATCTGGCGCGGCGACGCCATCGAGGTGCAGACGTTGCAGATGATGGCGCAGCTCTACGAGGAGGCGGGGCGCTATGCGGACTCGCTCGAGGCCGCGCGTCAGGCCACCCGCCTGATGCCCAACTCCGATTTGGCGCGGCAGGCCCAGGATGCAGCCTCCCGCCTGTTCTCGCAGTTGTTCTTGAACGGCAAGGCCGACGAGCTGCCGCCGGTCGATGCGCTCAGCATCTTCTACGGGTTTCGCGAGCTGACGCCGATCGGCCGCCGCGGCGACGAGATGATCCGCAAGCTCGCCGACCGCTTGGTCGGCATCGATCTGCTCGATCAGGCCGCCGAGCTTCTGCAATACCAGGTCGACCACCGCCTCGAAGGCGCGGCGCGCGCCCAGGTCGCCGCGCGTCTCGCCATGGTCTATCTCACCAACCGCAAGCCTGAACGCGCCATTGAGGCGCTGCGCACCACGCGCATCGCCGATCTCGCGGGCGAGCTGCGCCAGCAGCGGCTGCTGCTGGAAGCCCGCGCCAACAGCGACATCGGGCGTTACGACCTCGGACTGGACATCATCAGCAACATCGGCGGCCGCGAGGCGATCCGGCTGCGCTCCGACATCTACTGGGCGTCGCGGCGCTGGCGCGAGGCGTCCGAGCAGATCGAGCTCTATTACGGCGATCGCTGGCGCGATTTCCGCCCGCTCAATCCGGCGGAGCGCGGCGACATCCTGCGCGCCGTGGTCGGCTATGCGCTCGCCGACGACGCCATCGGCCTCGCCCGCTTCCGCGAGAAATATGCGCCGCTGATGACCGGCGAAGCCGACAAGATCGCATTCGACGTCGCCAGCAAGCCGGCGAGCGGCTCCAGCGCCGAATTCGCGCAGATCGCGAAGATGGCGTCGAGCGTCGATACGCTCGACGGCTTCCTGCGCGACATGCGGGCGCGCTTCCCGGATGCCACCGGCAAAGGACCGGACGGCGGCAAGGATGCTGCGAAGGCCCCGTCGGAGGCGACCGGCGCCTTGCCGCGCATCCAGGGCGTCAAGCAGGCGATCGCGGGTCGATGACGTCGTGCGTCAAGGCGTGTAGCCAGGAGGACCTGGCGACATGACGAAGCCGACCAAGACCGAAGCCGAGCTCATCGCGATGGCCAAGGCGGAGCTGAAGGCGCGGGTCGGTTGTCCCGACGGCATGGCGATCTCGGTGCTCCGCTGGGGCACCAAATGGAGCTCTGCGCCAAGGCCGATCCCGGCACGGCGACGCGCACCGGCTATCCGGAGAGCGTGTCGATGCTGGTGAAGATCGGCGACGAGCTGAGCAAGCAGTACGACGTCGCGGGGTGAGCGATTCTGAATCCGTCCGAAGCGCGCCAAGACGAAAGTTCGAGACTGCTTTGCGAAGCCAGTGGATCGGTAATTGTCTTGTTCGTTCAGTCAGAGCGATGCGGCGCAAGCGCTTCGATGATGCGGCAGTCGGCAACGGTGCCGTGCTTGCAGCGCCCTATGACATCGGCAAGTTCGTCACGCAGCGCCACGAGGTCTGAGATCTTGCGTTCGATCTCTGCCAGGTGTTGGCCTGCGATGACGTCAACCGCTTCGCACGAGCGGTCTCGCTGATCGGCGAGATCCAGCAGGTCACGGACTTGGTCGATGGAGAAGCCCAAGTCGCGGGCACGCCGAATGAAGCTCAGTCGTCCGAGTTGGTCGTTGTCATAGGCTCGGTAGTTGCCCTCGGTTCTCGCCGGAACCGGTAGCAGACCGATCCGCTCATAATACCGGATCGTTTCGACCTTGGTGCCGGTCCGCTTCGCGAGGTCTCCGATGGTCAGTCGTGACATGGCTTGACCCTGTAGTGGCTACAGGGTCCATATAGGACGTCGCATCATCTTGTAAGAGGCGACGATATGGCTGGTTGTCATGATGACTGCTGTTCGTCTTCCCCTCCGAGGGAACTGGACAGCCCCCGCTGGCGTCGTGCGCTCTGGATTGCGTTGGCCATCAATGGAGCCATGTTTTTGGCCGAGATCGCAGCAGGCGTGGCGGCCGGGTCGGCCTCGCTGCAGGCGGACGCAATCGACTTCCTCGGTGATACGGCCAACTATGCGATCAGCCTCGGAGTGGCGGGACTCGCGTTGACCTGGCGAGCACGCGCCGCCCTTCTGAAGGGCTGGTCGCTCGTCCTGCTTGGCGTCCTTGTCCTTGCCTCCACTGTCTGGCACGCAATTGCAGGCACCCTCCCGGAGGCGAGGACGATGGGGGTCGTCGGCATGCTCGCTCTTGTCGCCAATGCAGGCGTGGCCGTCATGCTCTACCGTTTCCGCGTCGGCGACGCGAATATGAGGTCGGTCTGGATCTGCTCCCGGAACGATGCGCTCGGCAACATCGCCGTACTCGCGGCCGCAGCCGGTGTGTTCGGCACCGGCACGGCGTGGCCGGATCTCATTGTGGCGGCGATCATGGCCGCGCTTGGTTTGAGCGGTGGCTGGCACATCATACAGCGAGCTCGCGTCGAGTTGCGCGGCTCCTCCACATCGCGCCCCGTCGCAAGCCCAATCCGGGCGAACTGATCGAGGGTACGCGTCAATGGGAGACACGAACCTACTGCCTCTCGCTCATCATGACAGGTGAAACCTACCCGCCGTAGCTCTGCACCAGGCTGCCGGCGACCAGCGACCAGCCGTCGACCAGCACGAAGAAGATCAGCTTGAACGGCAGCGACACCACGACCGGCGGCAGCATCATCATGCCCATCGACATCAAGACCGAGGCGACCACGAGGTCGATGATCAGGAACGGCAGGAACAGCAGGAAACCGATCTCGAAGGCGCGCTTGAGCTCGGAGATCATGAAGGCCGGCACCAGGATGCGCAGCGACAGGTCGTCGGGCGTCGCCGGCGGCGGCTCGCCGGAGAGGTCCATGAACAGCTTCAGGTCCTTCTCACGCACGTTCTTCTGCATGAAGCCGCGCAGCGGCACCGAGGCGCGCTGCAGCGCGTCCTCGACGCCGATCTGGTTCTCGACCAGCGGCCGGATGCCGTCCTCATAGGATTTCTGCAACACCGGCCCCATCACGAACGCGGTCAGGAACATCGCGAGCGCGATGATGACCGAGTTGGGCGGGGCGGTCGCAGTGCCCATCGCCGTGCGTAGCAGCGACAGCACGACCACGATGCGCGTGAACGACGTCATCATGATCAGGATCGACGGCGCGATCGACAGCACCGTGAGCAGCGCGATCAGTTGGACCGCGCGTTCGGTGACGCCGCCACCGCCAGCGCCGAGATTGATGCTGATGTCCTGCGCAGCAGCACGTCCCGCCAGTAAACCGGCGGCAGTCAGAACAGCGATGAAGACAACTCTACGCGGGGGAAGCAGCGATCTCACTGAGACGACTTCGGACGTCCGAGCAGCGAGGCCATCTCGTCCTCCAGATTCTCGAAGCTGGTCTTGACCGGCGCGGCTTGCGCCGGAGCCGGCTCGCTGCGTGCGGCCGCCCGGGGACCCGAGGCTGGAGCAGCCGACGGATCGGCCGATGGACGCCGCAGCGCGGCCTCGAGCCGTTGCGCCATCTCGGCCAGATTGGCTTCGGCGCTCTGATCGGCCGCTACGGGCGGCGGCGCAACCGGCGGCGGTGGCGGTGGCGGTGGCGGTGGCATCTGCGCAATCGGCGGCAGCGGCGGCGCCGCCACGCGTTCGACGCGCTCGGCAGCGCGTTCAGCGCTCCGCACCGGCGGCAGCCGGGGCCCCTCGGAGGGGCGCGGCGCCTCGGCCGGCCGTTGCGGCTCGGCGGGGCGCAGCGGGCGCGGCATCACCGGTTCACCGCGGGGCGCCCGCTCGGGGCGCGGCTCCGGGCGGGCTTCGTCGCCGCCGCGCGGCTCTCCACGGACGTCCGCCCGGAGGTCCTGGCGGGGATCGGGACGGCGCGGAGGGAGCGGTGATTCCGGCGGGAATGCCGGTGCCGGCTCACGCCGCTCAGCAGCAGCCGGCCCCGTGCGGCGAACCTCATCGATGAACGACGGCCGCATCGGGCGCTGCGGCGGCTCCGGCATCTGCGGCTCGGCATGCTCGGCGGCCTCGGTCTTCGGCTCGTTGTCGGCCCAGGACGGCGCATCCGGCAGCGGCGCGATGCGCGCCGCCGGCCGCTCTTCATTGATGCCCGGCCGCTGCGGCAATTGCTCGCGCGCCGGCATGGCGCGCACGATGTTGGATTCGACCACGATGTCGGTCGGCCCGCCGATCATCAAAAGATGCTCTATGTTGTCACGGCGCACGAGCACGAGACGGCGGCGGCCATCGACGGCGGCGGCATCGATTACGGCAAGCCGGGGCATGCGGCCGCGATTCGGGTTGGTGCCGAGACGATTGCCCGCGAATCGACGGACCAGCCACGCGGCGAGGCCGATCAGAGCCAGCACCGCCACGAATGCAAAAAAGAACGTCAGTGCCTGCATCTCTGTCCCCGGCAAATACCGCGTCCTTTCGAAGTCTCTCGTCTGTCCAACGCATCGCCGGCAGCGAACGGAGCTTCAGAACCGGAACCAACCTGTTAACGCATGACGGCAGGAACTGCCGCTCGGCCTCTTAATAACCCATGAATCGGCCGGGCCAAAACGACTTCTTGGCGAGCCGCGCCGTCCCGTAATGATGCATCGGTCGGCTGGGACCCCGGCACTTTCCTAAGAAATCGTCAAAACCCCGGGAATGTCCCGGTGGGCATCGCACCGTTTCTTAACTCCTTGTTAACCATATGCACGGCAATTTCTACCTACCCAAACCGTCCGGTAGCCGGACATAACCGAGCAGCGCCATGTCCATCAACGATCTCCCCGTGTTGTCGGCGTTGCGGACCAAGATGCAATGGCACCAGGAGCGCCAGCGCGTGCTGTCGGAGAACGTGTCCAATTCGGATACGCCCAACTTCAAGCCGAAGGATCTGGTTGAGCCGAGGTTCGATTCAACCGGCCAGGCGGTCGGCGGCTTTGCGCCGCTGTCGCTGACCCGGACCAGCACCGCGCACATCGCACCGTCGTCGGGCGAGAGCGCGAGCTTCGACCAGAACCGCAAGGCCGGATTTCAGACGAGGCCCGCCGGCAACGCGGTGAGCCTCGAAGAGGAGATGCTGAAGGTCTCCGCCAACCAGATGGACTATGCCGCGGCAACCTCGTTGTACGGCAAGAGCCTGCATCTGTTGAAGACGGCGATCGGCAAGGCCTGAGCCGGAGTTGAGGACGGAGACCGACAAGCATGGCAAACGACTCCAGCGATTTCCTGCGCTCGATGAGCATTGCGACCTCCGGCCTGCGTGCGCAGGCGGGGCGTATGCGCGTCATTTCCGAGAACATCGCCAATGCCGATTCGACCGCCGCCAAATCGGGTGGCGATCCGTATCGCCGCAAGGTCCCGACATTCACCTCGGCGCTCGACCGTGCGCTTGACGCCAAGGTGGTGGCACTCGGCAAGGTGGTGCCCGATCAATCGTCGTTCCGCGTCAAATACGACCCCAGTAACCCGGCCGCGGACGCGTCCGGCAATGTCAAGTACCCCAACGTCAATCCGCTCATCGAGATGACCGACATGCGCGATGCACAGCGGTCCTACGAGGCGAATTTGAACATCATCGGCGCCACGCGCCGCATGATCCAACGCACACTCGACATTCTGAAGACCTAGGACAGGAACGAAAGTCATGGCCTCCCCAATCTCCGCAGCTAATGCCTATGCGAATTCCGCCCGCGTGCTCGACGCCGGCGGCTCGAGCGGTGCCTTCGGCAGCCTCGGGCGCGTGCGCGACGTGCTAGGCAGCGGCAACGGCGCCGACAAGGGTGGTCCGTCGTTCAGCGCGGTGCTGAAGGATGCGATCGGCAGCGTGATGGAGGCCGGACGCAAGTCGGACAGTCAGGCGGTCGCGATGGCCGCGGGCAAGGCGAACGTCATGGATGTCGTCACGGCGGTCGCCGAAACCGATGTCGCGGTGTCGACGCTGGTGTCGGTGCGCGACCGCGTGATCCAGGCCTATGAAGACGTGATGAAGATGACGATCTAGGCGCAACTCGTAACGCATCAGGGATTTGCCGTCTGCCGCGACTGCGCGCGATGCGCGATGAGGCGGGTGCCGGACCGGAACCGATCGACAGTGAGGAACGACAGGACATGACAGGAGCTGAAACGCTCGATGTGGCGCGCGATGCGATCTGGACCATCGTGCTGGTCTCCTCGCCGCTGATGGTGGTCGGCCTCGTCGTCGGCGTGGTCGTCTCCCTGTTTCAGGCGCTGACGCAGATCCAGGAGCAGACTCTGGTGTTCGTGCCGAAGATCATTGCGATCTTCGTGACGCTGCTGCTGGCGCTGCCGTTCATGGCCGATGCCCTGCATTCGCACATGATGCGGATCTCGTCGCGAATCATCGGCGGATGAGGCAATGTCCGGGGCAGCAGGGCTAGCCTGCGTGAGGGCGCTGCGAGCGGTCGCGAGGAGCAGTGCGGGGGGCGCTGCTGCTTTCGGCCGTGAGCTGGCGGCCTTTCGGGCCAACTCTTCGCAAGCTGTCTCGTCGCAGGCTGTCTCTTCAAAGACCGTCGTGCCGCACCAGCATGCGGTCGAAAGGGCCGTGACGGCGGACGATGCGCATCGATATTTCCTTCCTTCCGGCGCTGGCCGCCGTGTTCATGCTGGCCTTCGCTCGCGTCGGTGCGATGGTGATGCTGCTGCCGGGCCTCGGCGAGGTCAACATCCCCGTCCGCATCAAGCTCGCGACCGCGCTGCTGCTCACGATGATCGTGCTGCCGCTGCACCGTCAGGCCTATCAGGTCGACCTGCAGGCGTTGTCGCCGCTCCTGGTGATGATGGTGCACGAGATCGTGATCGGCATCGTGCTCGGCGCAACGGCGCGGGTGACGCTGTCGGCGCTGCAGGTCGCGGGCTCCGTGATCGCGCAGCAGATGGGGCTCGGTTTCGTCACCGCGGTCGATCCGACGCAGGGCCAGCAGGGCGTCCTGATCGGCAACTTCCTCACCATGCTCGGCGTGACCCTGCTGTTCTCGACCGACAGCCATCACCTGGTGATCGCGGCGCTCAGCGACAGCTACAAGATCTTCGCGCCGGGCGAATTGATCCCGAGCGGCGACGTCGCCTCGCTGGCGACCAAGGCCTTTGCCACGGCGTTCAAGATCGGCCTGCAATTATCGGCGCCGTTCCTGGTGTTCGGGCTGGTCTTCAACATCGGGCTCGGCGTGCTGGCGCGGCTGATGCCGCAGATGCAGGTCTATTTCGTCGGTGCGCCGCTCTCGATCCTGATCGGCTTCCTGATCTTCGCGCTGGTCCTGACCGCGATGATGGGAACGTTTCTCGGCTATTTCGAAGGCGTCATGCACGAGATGATGCCGCGGTGAGGGGGCCGATCGATGTCCGATGAGGCCGATTCCGAAGACAAAACAGAAGACCCGACGCAAAAGCGGCTGGACCAGGCGCTCGAGCGCGGCGACGTCGTCAAGAGTCAGGAGCTCAACACCTGGTTCGTGATCGCCTCCGCGACCTTGGTGATGTCGACCTTCTCGGGTTCGATCGGCACCGCCGTGCTGGTGCCGATGCGCAACCTGATCGCCAATTCCTGGATGATCCACACCGACGGTGCCGGCCTGCTGGCGCTGGCGCGCAGCCTATCGTTCGCCGTGATCGCGGCGATCGGCGTGCCGATCCTGATGGTGATGCTGGCGGCGATCGCCGGCAACATGATGCAGCATCGCCTCGTCTGGTCGGGCGAGCCGATGAAGCCGAGCCTGAGCAAGATCTCGCCGCTGGCCGGCGCCAAGCGCCTGTTCGGCAAGCAGGCCGCGGCCAATTTCGCCAAGGGTCTCTTCAAGCTCGTGCTGCTCGGCACGGTCATGGTCATGATCCTGTGGCCGGAGCGGCTGCGCTTGGAATCGCTGCTGCATATGGACGTCAGCGAGCTGCTCGGCGTCACGATGTCGCTGACCACGCATCTGATGGGCTCGGTGGTCGCGCTGCTCGCGCTGGTCGCGATCGGCGACTACCTGTTCCAGTACCGGCAATGGTACGAGCGGCAGAAGATGTCGGTGCAGGAGATGAAGGAGGAGTTCAAGCAGTCGGAAGGCGACCCGCACGTCAAGGGACGCATCCGGCAGATCCGGCAGCAGCGCATGAAGAAGCGCATGATGGCCGCGGTTCCAAAGGCCTCCGTGATCATCACCAACCCGACCCACTACTCGGTCGCGCTGTCCTACGAGCGCGGCATGTCGGCCCCGGTCTGCGTCGCCAAGGGCGTCGACAACATCGCCTTCAAGATCCGGGAGGTCGCCAAGGCGCACGACATCCCGATCGTCGAGAACGTGCCGCTGGCGCGCGCGCTCTACGCCACGGTCGAGATCGACGAGGAGATCCCGGTGGAACATTATCACGCCGTCGCTGAGATCATCGGCTACGTGATGGGGCTGCGGCGCAACCTCTCGGGGCGCCCGCGATGACAACCGATTCGGTCCCCGGACGGACCGCAAAATACGGATAAATCATGGAATATCGGCTTGACGGGCTTGCGCTTGACCCGTCGATTCAGGCAGGTGGAAGGGGGAGCCGCGCGAACGGGCTGGGGCTCCCAGCCGACAGGTCGCGTCCCCGAGCCATGAGCGCCGATTCCGACAACGATGGGTTACAGGATCAGGTGGGCCTGCCGGAGCGGCCGCGCCGCAGCGGCAGCATTCTGCTGATCCTGCTGGTGGCGTTCGGTCTCGTCGCGGTCGCGATCGCGTTGATGACGATCGGCCGCGCCCAGGCGCAGCCCTACATTCTCGGGCTGCTGTCGCTGCTTGCCACCGTCGGCCTGTTCAATCTGTTCGCGTTCGCCGCCGGCATCGTCCGCTTCGCCGACAAGGCGACCGACGATCCGGTGATGGGCGCGATCGCCGATCACGCCTTCGATGGCCTCGCGGTGACCGATCCGCGCGGCCATGTCGTCTACGCCAACGCCGCCTATCTCAACATGACGGGAGCGGCGACCGCGCAGGAAGCGCGTCCCGTCGAGCGTGTCTTCATCGGCAATCCCGATGTCTCCGAAGCGGTGTTCCGCCTGCTCAAGGCGGCGCGCGAGGGCAAGCGGCAGCAGGAGGAGGTACGCATCACTGCGGCCGAAGGCGCGCAGGGGCGCTGGCTGCGGATGCGCGTGCGCCCGCTCGGCCAGACCAAGCGCCATGCCCGCTACGCGGTGTGGTCGATCGCCGACATCACCAGGGATCGCGAGCGCCAGGAGGACGTGTTCCAGGAGCTGCAGCATGCGATCGAATATCTCGACCACGCGCCGTGCGGCTTCTTCTCGGTCAATCCGGAAGGCAGCCTCGTCTACGTCAATGCCACGCTCGCCAACTGGCTCGACTACGATCTCGCCGAGATCGGCTCGGGCGGGCTGAAGCTCGCCGACGTCGTCTCCGGCGACGGCGCGTCCTTGCTGAGTTCGATCGTGGCGGTGCCCGGCGAGGTCCGCACCGAGGTGTTCGACATCGACCTGAAGATGCGCGGCGGCAAGACCATGCCGGCGCGGCTCTATCACAAGCTCGCCTTCGGCGCCGACGGCAAGCCCGGGTCGTCGCGCACCCTGGTCATCAGCCGCGCCCGCGACGAGCGCTCCGATCCGGAGCGCGCCGCCGAGGTGCGCTTCATGCGCTTCTTCGACCACACGCCGATGGCGATCGCGACCGTCGACCGCGGCGGCGCCGTCGTCAGGGCCAATGCGCGCTATGCCAAGCTCGCGCAGAGCGTCAGCGGCGATGTGGCCGCGGCGAAATCGATCTTCCGCACCGTCAGCCAGCGCGACCGGCATCTCCTGATCGCCGCGATCAACCAGGCCTCGGAAGGGCAGGCGGACATTCCGCCGGTCGAGGTGATGCTGGAGGGCGCGAAGGAGCGCTTCGGCCAGTTCTTCGTCACCGCCGTCGACGAGGACGAGCGCGAGACGGAAGCTGCGATCGTGTATCTGCTCGAGACCACCGAGCGCCGCGCGCTGGAGAACCAGATCAACCAGTCGCAGAAGATGGAGATGGTCGGCCAGCTCGCCGGCGGCATCGCCCACGACTTCAACAACGTGCTCTCGGCCATCATGATGGCCAACGATTTCCTGCTGAACGCGCACAAGCCGACCGACCCGTCGTTCCAGGACATCATGCAGATCAAGCAGAACGCGACGCGCGCCGCCACCCTGGTGCGACAGCTGCTGGCATTCTCGCGCCGCCAGACCTTGCGGCCGCAGGTGCTCGATCTCGGCGACGCGCTGTCGGACCTGACGATGCTGCTGCGCCGGCTGATCGGCGAGAAGGTCAAGCTCGACCTGGCGCATGGCCGCGACCTGTGGCCGGTCAAGGTCGACGTCTCGCAGTTCGAGCAGGTGGTCGTCAATCTCGCGGTCAATGCCCGCGATGCGATGCCCGACGGCGGCAAGCTCTCGGTGCGCACCGCCAACGTCTCGGCCGACGAGGTCGCGCAGGCCGCCTACAAGGGCATGCCGGTCGCCGACTACGTCCGCATCGAGATCAGCGACACCGGCACCGGCATTCCGGCCGAGATCCGCGAAAAGATCTTCGAGCCGTTCTTCTCGACCAAGGAGGTCGGCAAGGGCACCGGCCTCGGGCTGTCGACCGTTTACGGCATCATCAAGCAGACCGGCGGCTTCATCTATGTCGACAGCGAGGTCGGCAAGGGGACCTCGTTCCAGATCTTCCTGCCGCGGCACATCGTCGTTCCGGAGGTCCAGACCGAGCCGCACGCGGCCAACGGCGCCGCCAAGGAGCCGGCCGCAGCTGAAGCGTCGAAGCCGCGCGCTGACCTGACCGGGCAGGGCACCATCCTGCTGGTCGAGGACGAGGAGGGCCTGCGGGCGCTGAACGCGCGCGGCCTGCGCTCGCGCGGCTACAGCGTCATCGAGGCGTCGAATGGCGTCGAGGCGATGGAGGCGCTGGAGGAGTGCGATGGCGTGCTCGATCTCGTGGTGTCCGACGTGGTGATGCCGGAGATGGACGGGCCGACGCTGCTTAAAGCGATGCGCGAGCGCAATCCGGAGATCAAGATCATCTTCGTCTCGGGCTATGCCGAGGATGCGTTCGAGAAGAGCCTGCCGGAGAACCAGCAGTTCGCGTTCCTGCCAAAGCCCTTCACGCTCAGCCAGCTCGTGGCGGCGGTCAAGGAAACCATGGCGCCGCAATAGGTTACCGGAGTTCCTTAGGAAGTTCCTTGGCAAGGCGGCCGAGCGCCTTCATCCCGCGACCCAGCGCCGCAGCCGCGCGGCCTCGTGCCGCCTTCCCTTTTCGCCGGTTGTGCCCATCTTACAGGCATCCCCATTCCGGGGAGTTATGGGAAACACAGATGAGCTTCATGCAGCGCAAAAGCGGCCTCCTCAAGGCGATGGCCGTGGCCCTTTCACTGGCGCTGCCGACGGTGCTCGCCGTCTCGGCGGCCGACGCCCGGATCGGCGGCGGCTCCAGCTCGGGCTCCCGCGGCACGCGCACCTTCTCCGCGCCACCTCCCACCACGACCGCGCCGGGATCGGCGTCGCAGTTCAATCGCACCATCACCCAGCCCGGCCAGCCCGGCGGCTTCAACACGGCTGCGCCGTCGCGTGGCGGGCTGTTCGGCGGCCGCGCGGGTGGCCTGCTCGGCGGCCTCGCTGCCGGCTTCCTGGGTGCCGGCCTGTTCGGCATGCTGTTCGGCGGCGGGCTCTTCTCCGGCCTCGGCGGCTTCGCCTCGATCATCGGCCTGATCCTCCAGGTCCTGCTGGTGGTGTTCCTGGTGCGCATGGCGATGGCCTGGTGGCAGCGCCGCAACCAGCCGGCCTATGCCGCCGGCCCGGCGCCGTCGCCCACCGACGGCCAGCCGAGCCTCCGCTCGGGCCTGAGCGGCCTTGGTGGTTTCGGTGGCTTCGGCAGTGGCAGCAACACGCCGCCGCTGCAGATCCTGCCCGCCGACTACGAGGCGTTCGAGCGGCTGCTCGGCGAGATCCAGTCCGCCTGGTCGAACGAGGATGTCGGCCGCCTGCGGCTGCTGTCGACGCCGGAGATGGCCTCGTATTTCGAGCGCGATCTCGAGCAGAACCAGGCCCGCGGCGTGGTCAACAAGGTCAGCGCCGTGAAGCTGCTGCAGGGTGACCTCGCCGAAGCCTGGCGCGAGAATGGCGCGGACTACGCCACGGTCGCGATGCGCTTCACTTTGGCCGACAAGACCATCGAGCGCGCCTCGGGCCGGGTGGTCGACGGCTCCGACCAGCCGCAGGAGGTCACCGAGATCTGGACCTTCCTGCGCCACGCCGGCGCCGATTGGCAGCTATCGGGAATCCAGCAGGTCAGCTGAGCCTGACTTGAGACCCTCATCAGGCGCCGCGGAGCAATCCGCGGCGCCTTTGCTTGTGGAACAATTCCCATCTCTCGCGGGCCCGATGGCGGCTGTTCCCAGGCCGATCTGAAGAGCACGGGCGGTGACGGGCTGCTATACTGCTTCGCGGCGAACTAACACCGCGTCCGTTGCGTCGTCCGAGCCGAACGTGTGGGCGCATCACTGCGAGGATGGCCCATGCGTTACGAGCTCTACTACTGGCCCATGATCCAGGGCCGCGGCGAATATGTGCGTCTCGCGCTGGAGGAGGCGGGCGCCGCCTATCGCGACGTCGCGCGCGAGGACGGCATCGGTGCGATGACGGCGATGATGGAGGCGGACAGCGACACGCCGCCCTTCGCGCCACCGTTCCTGAGAGCGGGCCGCCGCGTCATCGGCCAGACCGCCAACATCCTGCTGTTTCTCGGCAGCCGCCATGGCCTTGCGCCCAAGGCCGAAGCCGGCCAGCTCTGGGTGCATCAATTGCAGCTCACCGTGACCGACTTCGTCGTCGAGATCCACGACACGCATCATCCGCTGGGGCCGACGCTGTACTACGAGGACCAGCGTGCGCCGGCCAGGAAGCGCACCGCCGAATTCTGGGGCGAGCGGGTGCCGAAATTCCTCGGCTATTTCGAGCAGCTCCTGTCGAAAAGCGGTGGCGCCTACGTCACCGGGCGCAGGCTCACTTATGTCGACCTGTCGCTGTTCCAGATCGTCGCCGGCCTGCGCTACGCGTTCCCGAAGCGCATGATGGCGTTCGAGCGCAACATCCCGAGCCTCGTCGCGCTGCATGACCGCGTCGCCAGCAGACCGAACATCTCAGCCTATCTCGCCAGCGAGCGCCGCATCGCCTTCAACGAGGACGGCATCTTCCGCCACTACAAGGCGCTGGATGCGTGAAGGCGAAGCCCTGCGGCGCCGCGCTTGACGATGTATAAGCATTTGCTTATACATCTGGCATGATCGTCGAAGCCCAGCTGACATCCGTCATGAAGACGCTTGCCGACCCGACGCGGCGGGCCGTGTTCGAGCGCATCGCGCGAGAGGGGGAGGTGGCGGCCACCGGCCTGGTGCAGGGCTCGCGCGTGTCGCAGCCGGCGATCTCACAGCATCTCAAGGCGCTGCGCGACGCCGGGCTGGTCAGCGAACGGCGCGACGGCCGCCACAACTATTATAGCGTCGCGCCAAAGGGGCTGGCGCCGCTGGTCGACTGGCTCGGTCATTACCGCGCATTCTGGCATGAGCGTATTGCCGGCCTCGAGGCACTGTTGAAGGAGACCGAGTGATGGGTGAGACGCATGCGATCGTGGTGGAGAAGCATCTGCCCCATTCGCCCGACAAGATCTGGCGCACGCTGACCACGAGCGACCTGATCGCGAAATGGTTGATGCCGAACGACTTCGTCGCGGCCACCGGGCATCGCTTCACCTTCCGCACCAAGCCGGTGGGCGACTGGGATGGCGTCGTTCACTGCGAGGTGCTCGCCTGTGAGCCGCCGCATCTGCTCAGCTATTCCTGGAAGGGCGGTTCGGACTCCAACCCGGCCTACGGCTTACGGCTCGACAGCGTCGTGACCTGGACGTTGACGCCGGTCGAGGGCGGCACGCATCTGCGGATGGTCCATGACGGCTTCGTCTTCCCGGGCAACAAGTTTCAGTTCGACATCATGGGACAGGGGTGGAGTCGGATCGGCGATGCCATCACACGTATAGCGGCGGATGCCTGAGGCGCCGCCGCTATACGAAGTTGGCCTGAGGGTGTGGGATCGTCAGGCGAGAATGTCGACGCGGGTGCCCTGGCCGGGCGGCAGCGGCGGACGGGAGGCTTGCTTCTCCGCGGCCGCTTCGTCGCCGGTCTTGTCGGGCTTGAAGGCCTGGCTCTGCTGCGTCTGATTCCGGGTCTGCGTGTCTTGGGTCTGCGGCTTGGTCGTCTCGGTCGAGACCGGCGGCGGTGAGGGCGGCGGCGATGACGACGAAACGCTCGAAACGGACATGGTCCAGCTCCTCGCTTGGTGTTGCGATGAGCGTGGCCATCCCTGACGAAAACTTCGTCAACCAGATCGCTCGAATTGTCTGCAACTGTCGGTGGCGCGGCGAATAGTGAACGGGTCGCTGCCGCCGGCGCAGAAACGACAGGGCTGTCGCGTCACCCCGGCCTATTGGTCCTTGCTGCGGCTGATCGTGATCGAGGACTCGGTCTTGGTCCGGGCGCAACGCATGTCGAGCCGGCGGTAGCGGCTGGCGACGTCGTCGCCGCGGAAGATCCCGAGCCGGCGGTAACAGCGTGTGACGCCGCGTTGCATGTCGTCCTTCGGCAAGGTGAACACGATCGCCGCCGCGCTCGCCATCAGGTCGATGAAGGCCGGCGGCGGCTTGCGGTCGGTTTTTCCGAACAATTGATTGCTGAAGTTCTTAGACGAGCAGCCGAGCGTGAGCTCGCGCGCCTTGGGATGGGCGAGATAGACCGTGCCCGCCGCGGTCTGTCCGATCCGGACGCCGTCGATGCCGTTCCTCAATTCCTTGGCGATGTCGTCGCAGCGATCCGCTTGCGCGGCCTGCGGCAGCAGCAACGTGCTGAGTGCGACGAGGACGGCAAAGACGGCCGTGCGGCCAAATGAGCATTGATAGAAATGCATTCCAAATACCCCCGCGCCATTGAAGCCTGCGCGCGGAGGTCATGCAAGCGCGATGCGCCGCGGCCGCACAAGATCGTCGGCCGACGTGACCGCGTGTTGACGGGCCGCGGTCACCTGCCGGCGGCAGCGGCGCGATCGCTTCGTCAGAACCAGCAGCGGCCCGGATGCGACAGCGATACGCCCGCGGCGCGGCGCTCGCAGTCATTGCCGTAGGTCTGGAAGTTGCAGCCGCACACCGGCATGTAGATGCGATTGCAGAACGTCGGCTTTCGGCGGCAGACACCCATCATGTCGAACCGGCCACACTGGCCGGCTGGGAATTCGCAATAAAGACCGGCATTGCAGGAGATGCCGGCAAATCCGCCGCACGCACGACCGGGACCGACCGCGCCGGCGCTGCCCGGGAGCATGGTGGTCAGGGCAAGAGCAATTGTGATGGCAACGAAGAGACCTCGTTTCATGACGCCTCCAGGAGGAAAATGAATAGGTGAACAATCTAAGGTTACATAATTCGGCGACCGATCGCAATCGATCTCGCCGTACGACATTGCGCCGGTCGCGGCGTCATGTTGCGGCGACCTCGCGGGCCGTCTCGATCAGCAGGTCGAACGTCTCGTCGGGCGCGTGCTGCACGACATCGTGCCCGCACGCAAATGCGTGCACGCGCCACGCGGGATCGCTGCGCAGCCGCTCATATTGCGCGGTGAACGGAGTCGCGCTCCATCCGCTGGCGTAGACGAAGGTGCGCTGCAGAGCCGCCGGCGCCGGACTGTGGAGCTTCAGGGCCTGGATGAAGGTCCCGAGCGGATGGGGCCGGCGGCGCGGATCGGAGCCTTCGCGCGGCAGCGCCGTCAAGCCGTCTTGCCCGGCGCGTTCGATCACGAACCGGCGATACGCGTCGCCGGCGAGATCCCACCATGACTGACCGTTCTCGGGTGCGAAGGCATCGAGATAGACCAATGCCGCGAGCCTTTCCGGCACGCGGTCGGCGACGCCGGTCGCGACCATGCCGCCATAGCTGTGCGCGCACAGAATGACCTCTGACAGGTCCTCGACCGTCAGCAGATCAATGACGTCAGCGATGTGGGTGTCGAGATTGACGGCATGGGCGGCGCGGGCCGGTGTCTCCTCCAACCCGCTCAAGGTCACCGCATAGGCGTCATGGCCGGCCTGCTGGAGCCTGGCGCAGAGCGAGTCGTACATCCAGCCACCGTGCCAACCTCCTGGAATCAGGACAAAACTTGCCATGATCGTACCCCTCTGCCGCTGTGCCGAGACATGTCTTGCAAGGCTTCCGACGGGTAGCGTATCAGACCTGTCAAGACCGCTTTGGGCGGCCATTTCTAGAACCCCACGAGCTCGCCATGAACGCGCCCACCGCCTTCCCCGACCAGTCCAAGCCCGTCCCGCCCTACAAGCACACGCCGCTGTTTCCGCTCGGGCCGGACACCACGCCCTACAAGAAGATCACGGCCGAGGGCGTGCGGGTCGAGAATGTCTTGGGCCGCGACATGCTGGTGGTGTCGCGCGACGCGTTGCGGACGCTGTCCGAGGCCGCGTTCGGCGAGATCAACCATTTCCTGCGCCCCGGCCATCTGAAGCAGCTGCGCAGCATCCTGGAGGATCCGGAGGCCAGCCCGAACGACAAGTTCGTCGCGCTCGACTTCCTGAAGAATGCCAACATCTCCGCCGGCGGCGTGCTGCCGATGTGCCAGGATACTGGCACCGCGATCATCATGGGCAAGAAGGGCTGCAACGTCATCACCGACGGTGACGACGAGGCCGCGCTGAGCCAAGGCGCGCGCGACGCATACTTGCGCCGGAACCTGCGCTACTCGCAGGTCGCGCCGCTGTCGATGTATGAAGAGAAGAACACCGCCAACAACATGCCGGCGCAGACCGAGATCTACGCCGAGGGCGAGGACGCCTACAAGTTCATGTTCATGGCCAAGGGCGGCGGCTCGGCCAACAAGAGTTTCCTGTTCCAGGCGACGCCCTCGGTGCTGACCAAGGACCGGCTGCTGGCGTTCCTGAAGGAGAAGATCCTGACGCTCGGCACCGCGGCATGCCCGCCCTATCACCTCGCCATCGTGATCGGCGGCACCTCGGCTGAATTGTGCATGAAGACGGTGAAGCTCGCCTCCGCCCGTTATCTCGACGCGCTGCCGACGCAGGGCTCCCCGGACGGCAACGCCTTCCGCGATCTCGAGATGGAGCAGGAAATCCACAAGATGACGCAGTCGCTCGGCGTCGGCGCGCAGTTCGGCGGCAAGTATTTCTGCCATGACGTCCGCGTCATCCGCATGCCGCGTCACGGCGCGAGCTTGCCGATCGGTCTCGGCGTGTCCTGCTCGGCCGACCGCCAGGTGCTCGGCAAGATCACCAAGGACGGCGTCTATCTCGAGGAGCTCGAGCATCATCCGGCGCAGTATTTGCCGGAGGTCGAGCAGGCGCTCGGCGGCGAGGTCGTCAAGATCGACCTCAACCAGCCGATGAAGGACATCCTCGCCACTCTGTCGAAGAACCCGATCAAGACGCGGTTGTCCCTGACCGGCACCATGATCGTGGCGCGCGATGCCGCCCATGCCAAGCTGCGCGAGCGCCTCGACCGTGGCGAGCCGCTGCCGGACTACTTCAAGAACCATCCGGTGTATTACGCCGGTCCGGCCAAGACTCCGGACGGCTATGCCTCCGGCGCGTTCGGCCCGACCACCGCGGGCCGCATGGATTCCTTCGTTGACCAGTTCCAGGCGGCCGGCGGCTCGATGGTGATGGTCGCCAAGGGCAACCGCGCGCCGGCGGTGCGCGAGGCCTGCAAGAAGCACGGCGGCTTCTATCTCGGCTCGATCGGCGGCGCGGCGGCGAACCTCGCCGAGCACTGCATCAAGAAGGTCGAGGTCGTCGAATATCCCGAGCTCGGCATGGAAGCCATCTGGCGCATCGAGGTGGTGGACTTCCCCGCCTTCATCATCATCGACGACAAGGGCAACGACTTCTTCAAGGAGCTGAACCTCGGCTGAGGTCAGGCGGGCGTGATGTTTGTTGCGGCGGCCGGGAGCGATCCCGGCCGTTGGTGTATGCAGGGCAGGGAATCGGACGACCTGCGTGACTCCAATAAGATCCGGGCGTTGGATTCGAACTCGCGCATCCCAGGCAGTGCGTTTCCTTCCCCTTGCGGGGAGATTTCATCACTTTGATTACACGTACAACTAAAGGTATAACGATTCCTGTAGTACTATGAGAGCGGCGATCGAGGCGCCGGTGTCGACGAGGGAAATTAATGAATAAGATCGTTGGAGCCATTCTTGCTGAATTTTCAAAGGACAACGGAATCGAAGCCTTGCCGGAAGAGGATCGATTTGAATACCTGACTTCGTATCTCACAATCCGGCGACATTTCAGCCGGGCGCTGAATTTGAAAGATATTGTAGTAGGAAAAGGCGGAGACACCGGCTTGGACGCTATCGCCATTATTGTGAATGGCGCTCTAATGACTGACGTTGATCAAGTCCAAGAGATGCTTGAACAGAATGGATACATTGAGGCGACATTCATCTTTGTTCAGGCCGAGCGCTCCAGCTCGTTCGATGGCGCAAAGATTGGAACCATCGGAAACGGCGTCGAAGATTTCTTCCGCGATGTTCCTCAAATGACCCGCAATGACGATGTGCAGGAGGCAGCAGAAATTAAGGCTGCCATCTATGCGCGTGCACCAAGTTTCAGGCGGTTGCCAAACTGTCATATCTATTACGTCACGACGGGAAAATGGACAGACGCAGCAGATTTGGTGGCTCGTAGAAATATCGAAACAGCAAAGCTGGCGGCACCAGAGATGTTCGATGTTAGCTTTACCACTTACGGCGCCGACGACATCATGCGGCTTCATACGTCGGCAAAGAACGCCGTCGTTCGAACCTTCACTTGGGATCAGAAGGTTAAAATCCCGAGTATTTCTGGTGTCCACCTTGCCTACTTGGGGTACCTGCCAGCGAAGGATTTCGTCGAGATCATTAGCGATGACGCCCATGACGGAATTGTTGGGGGGGTTTTCTACGACAATGTCCGCGACTGGCAGGACTACAACGAGGTCAATTCCGGGATTCGCGACACGGTCCTCTCCGAAAAGAAAGCTCGGTTTGTTTTGATGAACAACGGGGTCACGATTATTGCCAGAGGATTCAAGCAGGTTGGCGATACGCTTACTATTGAAAATTTTCAGATCGTCAATGGATGCCAAACTAGCAATGTGCTCTTCGATCATAGGGATAAAATAAAGGACTCTGCCATTCAGGTCCCTCTTCGTTTGATCTGGACGAACGATGACAATGTATTTGATTCGGTCGTTACTGGGACAAATCAGCAGACTGAACTAACGCCAGAGCAAATCTATGCGCGTACTGAATTTGCGAAGAGGCTTGAGAAGCACTTCGAATCATACCCAGAACCTGTTCGCCTTCATTACGAACGGCGCGATGGTCAGTACGATCGGGTGGCGGTAGGAGAAAAAGGCAGGATTGTTTCACCGCAAAATCTAATCAAGGTATTCGCCGCAATGATATTGGAGGAGCCGCATGTTGCTGCAAAAAGCTACAAGGCCCTTAGGCTTCGAGTCGGCAAGGAGTTTTTCCTTGAAGCCGACAAACGCGATCCCTATTTTCTGGCCGCCTTGGCGGCGTACAGACTTGAAGTCCAACTGCGAACCAAGCCACTCAGGGTGTATAAGTCGGCGCGTTATCACATGCTACTCGCCATGCGATTGTTGATGGACCCGCTCCCGTTGCCGCATATGAACTCAAAGGAAATGGAGAAGAGATGCGTGACAATGATTGCCACGTTGTCTGATGATGTAAAGGCCAATGCACTTATTCAGAAAGCCAAAGGAGTTATTGATAAGGTGTCGGGAGGCGATCTTTCGCGCGACAACGTGAGAACAATTCCACAACGGATTCGATCATAAAGTTACTCAAAAAATTCAAAAAGGAATCATAGGTAGCGAAAGATCCGAGCTTTGACGGCTGCCTGCCCGAAGGGGCTGCTATGAATGCGATGGCGCATGAACCATGCGGTTTTTATGCAGGGCCGCTCGTCGCGTTTCCGCAAGGGCGAGGTGAGCGCCACGCCATCGCGCTGAGAGATTAACTCGAACTTCCGAAGATCTGGGCTCAAACGAGGGCCGCAGGGATCAGTTGCATGTGCAGCCGGTGCATCCTCGGCCTCGATGGCTTCTCGCGCGGCTGGGTCGCCGTCTCGATCGACGGCGAGCACCGCACGATCAGCTTCCCGGCCGATATCTCCACCGCGCTCGCTTCCCCCTTCGCCCGCGCCGCCATCGACATCCCCATCGGCATGACCGACGACGGCGAGCGCGCCTGCGACAGGCTCGCGCGCGACAAACTCGCGCGGCATCGCTCGCGCGTCTTCACCGGGGCGCGGCGCTGGCTGTGGGAGGACTTCACCGATCCGGACGAGGCCAATGCGGAGGCGTCGCGGCGCGGCCAGACACGCGCCTCGCGCCAGCTCTGGCACCTCGGCCGCAAGATCATGGAGGTCGACGCCTTCGTGCGCGCGCATCGCGACTGCGACATCCGCGAGGCCCATCCGGAGCTGGTGTTCCTGCGCCTCAACGGTGCGCCGCTGCCGTCGAAGAAGACGGAGCAGGGCGCTAAGCTGCGGCGCGACCTGTTAGTTGCGGCTGGCTTCGTCGAGATCGACGACTGGGTCACCCGCGCCCGTCTCGGCACCGGCGCCAAGCCCGACGACCTCCTCGACGCCTGCGCCGTCGCGCTCGCTGCCCGCGACTGCGCCGGCTGCGTGCCGGAGGGCGAGGCGCCGCGGGATGCACATGGCGTGGCGATGCAGGTCTGGTTTTGATGTGGCGTTGCCCTTGGGCCATCGAGACGAGCTAACCTCTGCCTGAAGGGGCAGGGGGGCGAATTCGGGGCCAGTCCTTCACACCGCCGTCACCGTCCGCGGGCGATCCAGTATACACTGGCACCTCGGCTGACCAACGCCGTCTCGGGGTACTGGATGTCCTGCCTTCGCGGGGCATGACGATCCTCGGGCAATTGGCGCGAGCGCCACCCCAGCGCACCGGGCCAAGGCTTGCGGGTGATTCTGATAAAAATAAATCTCTTGCTATTTTTTCGAAATCATGTTTTCCTCCCGCCATCCCGTCCCAAGCCGAGGGGCGTAGCGCGCGATCGTCACGACACGCGGGGCGGGGAGCGGTGGCCGCGATCATGTCGCAGCGTGTCTACGGGCGCGCGGACGAACGATGTGTCGCGGACGTGAAGTCGCAGCGTCCTGACACCCCGTTGCCGGTGTTACGTTCGCGACGGCGCTAACGCGCCGCGCGGATCATGGTGGCCAACAAGCCGGTGCACCAGGGAGACTGCGTATAAGCGTGAAGACCATCGCGCAGGGAAGGCCGGGCGTTTCTCGGCTGCACCTGTGGTACCTGCCGCCTGCATTTTTTCTCGCAGGCGGGCCGCAGGCGTCAGCCGACGCCTGGCCTTCCCTGCGCCCTCTGCATTTTGAAGAGGGACATGTCGGTGCATCCCTCGGGCGATGTTCGCTGCGAGGCTGCGTTCGCGTGTCCGGGCTGTTTGAGATGTGAAGCGGAACGAGCCGGACAAACGCTGCCGTAGGGTGGGCAAAGCGTCCGCCCGCGGGGCGGGGTGCGTGCCCACCGTCGATTGGCGCACTGCGGAGCTAATGGTGGGCACGGCGCGCGTGGGGCCGCCACGAAGCGGCGGCCGGCGTGGCGTGCCTTTGCCCACCCTTCAGAACGGTGATCAGGCCCGCGCGCCGGTGAACGGGAAGCTGCCCATGAAGCCGATGCCCATCTCGCCGGAGATGGTGTCGCCGGCGACCTTGCCCTTGAAGTCGAGCGTCAGCGGCATCGGGCTGGTGATGGAGACCTTCCAGGCGACGTCGTCGCCGTTGACGGTGCCGTCGAAGATCTCGGCGGAATCGCCCTCCGCGGCCTGGGTCCCCGTCAGCGTCGCGCCCGAGCTCTTCACGCTCAGCGTCGCGCTGCGCTCGCCCATCGGCGTATTCAAGGTCAGATTCCAGTTGCCGTCCACAGCCATCGATCGTTCTCCTGGCGTTGCCATCCCGCACCCCGAAGCACTGTTCGAGGAAGCCTCGGGGCGCCCCTATAGCGCATCTTTGCTGATAAGCCCAATACGGCGATCGGTTGCGTCACGCGCGCGCGGCCCGCAAGCGGTTGGCGACCACGAAGCGGAAGGCGACGAACTGCAGTGCAAAAGCCGCGACCTTGGCGCCGCCCGCGACCACGGTGATGTAGAGCACCCACAGCTTGATGTCGCCGGTCATGGCGACCGCGATGGTGCCGAGACCAAGCGCGAACATCAGCGCCGCCCAGGCGAAGCCGGCGACGTTGACGTATTCCGGAATGGTCTCCGCCACGATCGGCGGAACGTAGCGCAGCATCCAGCCGCGCTTGAGCATGATGAGGCCGATGGCGAAATGGCCGATCGCAGGCTTGGCGAACATGAAGCGCGGGTCGTTGGTCAGCAGCGTGACGCCGCCGAGCACGATGACGAGGCCGACGCTGGCATAGGCCATGAAGCTGAGGCTCACGCCCCTGACGCGGGCGTAGACCACCTGGACCACCGCGACGGCGACCGCGGCGGCCGTGGCCAGCACGACGTTATCGGTAGCGATATACAGGATGAAGAAGACCGCAGCCGACAGGAAGTCGGCCGTCAGTTTGGCAAACACGTCCTTCACGCACGTCTCCCTGGGGCACACCCCGTCACGAATCCTGGCCGGACATTGCGGCCGCAGTCGGTGCGGCGATGTCTTTCGTCTTACGATACTCAGGATACCAGCGCGTGAAATAAAGTGCACTGTTGCGTGCGGCAAAGGCGATGGCGAGGCCGGTCCAATAGGGCAGGCCGGGCACGTAGAGCGTCATCAGGTTGCCGACCATCATCAGCAGCGCCGACAGCGTCCAGGCGCCGGTGATGACGTAATTGGCGCGCAGAAAGCCGGGAATCGCCACGGTTTCCGGCGGGACCGCCTCGAGCGCATATTGCAGCGTGAACGGAGTGCGCAGCAGCATCGAGCCGAGCGACAGCGCGAAAATGCCGCAGTCGACCGCGAGGCGCACCGCCGAGGCGCTCAGCGTCGGGTCGATGAGGCTGAGGTAGGCGGCTACGCTTGCGAACACGATCGTCGAGCCCAGGCCGAGGATCTTGATCGAACGTCCCTTGGCGACGTCGAGCGCAATCACGGCCAGGCACATCACCGTGGCTACGGCCAGGCTGAGCGTGGCCGAGACCACCATCATCAGAGCAGCGTAGACGCCGTAGGGCGCAAGGATAAGGAAGATCGTCATGGCGTTGGTCTGGCCAATCTTTACACTGCCAAGATTGATAGGGCGCGGACGGCGCCGCGTCAAGCAAATCTTGACAGTGTCAAAATTTCGTGAGATCGCGAATTAATCCAGGCTGATCAATGGTTTGGAGTTTCGCTGCCGACCCAATTGCCGTGGAAGCCATCGGGCACGCGGTGTCCGAGATGCACCAGGGCGACGGGACCGCCGCCGATATCGGTGGCGTTGAAGACGGCGAGGTCGCTGGTGTTGGAGCCGGTGCGCCAGACCACGGTCAGCAGCCAGCCGTCGCCCTCGGCGGCATCGAGGCTGCGCGGCACGAACACCGGCTCGGACAGGGTGTCGCCTGCGGGCAGCAGGTGGGTCGCCTGGCGCGTGCCGGCCCCGTCGACATGGGCGAGCCCGGACAATGCGCCGAACAGCGGCCCGTCCGGATTGGCGCAGGCGTACCAGCCGTGATGGCTCGAGAGCCCGGCGCGGCGGTCGTCGATGCGGGGGAATTCGCCGGTGAGGTCGTCGAGATAGGTTTGCGTGAAGCGGTCGGTGCTGCCGGCGAGGTCGAAGCTCCAGCGGCACAGCCGCGCGACCGACTTTGCCGGATCTGTCGGGCGCCCGTCGGGATGCGGAAACAGCGGCGCTTCCTCGAACTGCATGACGTCGGCGACGATGCGGCCGCCGTCCTCCCAGGCGTTCATGATGTGGAAGACGTAGCAGGCGTCACCGCGAAACCAGACGATGTCCTTGATGTCGCCGCTGCGCTTCATCACACCGACATAGGCGCCCTTGTCGGGCTCCCAGGCATAAGGCGGCTTGCCGGACATTGCGCGCTCGATGCTGCCGGTGAGCGGCAGGATTGGAAACAGCACGTGGTTGGCCGTGACGATGAAGTCGTGCACCATGCTGGCATAGGGCGCCTCGAAACGATCGATGCGCGTCAGTTTGCCGGCCGCATCGACCGTGCCGTAGGACAGCGCCGGCGTCAGCGGACCGGCGGCGTTGTAGCCGAAGAACAGCAATTCGCCGGTGACCGGATCGGTCTTCGGATGCGCGGTGAAGGCGCCGCGCAGGCGGCCGCCGAAATCGTGGTAGCCGCGGGTGGCGAGCGTGCCCGGCTCGATCTCGGTCGGCAGATGCGCCTCCTCGAGCGCGAGCAGGCGGCCGGCATGGGCGATGATGTTGGTGTTGGCGACGCCGCCATCAGTGACGTCGGCGGGCGCGTCCGCCAGCCGGCGGCCGAAGCCGCCGAACAGGGCGTGGCCGGCCTTGCGCTCGGCCTCGAATTTCGGCGTGCGGATCCAGCGGTTGCGATAGGACGCGCGGCCGTTCTCGAGATGGAAGGCGTGCAGCATGCCGTCGCCGACGAACCAGTGCGAGCCGGGCGAAGCGAATTGCGGGTTGGGGCCATTGCGATAGAGCGTGCCGTTCAGCTCACGCGGCAGCTCGCCGGTGATTGCGAGGAACGCCGCGTCGCATTCGAACGGGATCGGCGCGAGATTGCTGCGCTCCTTCCGAGTCTGCCGGGCGGTCGTCGGCGTAGCGTCGCTCATGGTCGTTCCTCCACTTTATCTTTACGTTGTAAAGATAAAGCTAGCGGGCGAACATGGCGGGGTCAAGCCAAATCTTTACGCTGTCAAAATTGATTGTATAAGGAGGCTCATGACGAGCAAGACTGAAAAGGTCCGGGCGCAGCCTCGACGCATCGCGACATCGGCGGCACGGGCGCGGGTGCGGCGGGCGGCCGGCACTGCGGGCGAGGCGGCGACGCCCTATCATCACGGCGCGCTGCGTGATGCGCTGCTGGAGGCGGCCGAGCGCGTGCTGGAGCGCGACGGGCTCGCCGGACTCACCCTGCGCGCAGTGGCGCGCGAGGCCGGCGTGTCGCATGCGGCGCCGACGCATCATTTCAAGGATCTCACCGGCCTCGTCAGCGAGCTCGCCGCGATCGGCTTCACGCGCTTCAATGCCGCGATGAAGGCGGCGGGCGAGCAGCCGGGCACGCCGATCGAGCGCGCGATGGCGCGCGCCCGCGCCTATGTCGCCTATGCGCAGGCCAATCCCGGCATGTACGGGCTGATGTTCCGCACCGAGCGGCTCGACTATTCGCGGCCGTCGCTGCACGAGGCGGCCGAGGCCTCGTTCGCCGGGCTGGCGGGCTCGGTGGCCGCACGCAGCGAAGGCCAGGTCGGCAACGAGGAGCTGTCGCTCGATCAGGCCGCCGCGATCGCGCGCGCCTGGTCGCTGGTGCACGGCTACACGATGCTGCTGCTCGACGGCCGTCTCGCCGACATCCTGCGCCGCTCGCCTGCTGGCACCAACGCCGAATCGCTGCTCGAGGCGATGCTGAAGGCCACCGTGCCGAAGCTGCCGCCTGGCGCGCAAGTCGCGGGATGAGGACCAGGAATGCAAGAGAAAGCGGTTTGCGGCCCGCGCAAACTGGGGACGGCTCGAAACGGCGGCCGGAAACACCTGACAGCGTCGTCAAATTATCCTAGAACGACGGCCTCGCGAGGTTCATCTCTTCTCATCGATCATGCCTGTCATCCCGCCGACCAAACCCTATCGCATCGGCCGCTCCAAGACGGGGCTCGGCCTGTTCGCAACCCAGCCGATCAAGAAGGGCACCAAGATCGTCCGCTATTTCGGTCCGCTGCTGGATTCGAAGAAGGCGGACGAGGACGCGATCGAGAACAAATATCTGTTCGAGCTCGACAAGCGCTGGACCATCGACGGCTCGGTCCGTGAGAACGTCGCCCGCTACATCAATCATTCCTGCAAGCCGAACGCCGAGTCCGACGTCAAGCCGCGCAAGAAGAAGATCTTCATCCGGGCCATCAAGAACATCGAGCCGGGCGAGGAGATCAACTACGACTACGGCACCGACTACTTCAAAGCCTATCTGAAGCCGATCGGCTGCAAATGCGACGCCTGCGAGAAGAAGCGGGCGAAGCAGAAGGCCGAGGCGCGCGCCGAGCGGACGCGGGTGAAGGCGAAGGCCGAGAAGAAGGCGAAGAAAAAGGTCGAGAAGCCCGTCAAGGACAAGGCCAAGCAGCGGCCCAAGGCCAGAGCCAAATCGGGCGGCGAGGCTGCTCGCGGCAAGGCCAAGACCCGGCGCCCGGCTGCCAGCAATCGCGGCAAGACCAAATCCCCCCCGGCGAAGACCCTGACCAGCCGCGCCAAGGCGGCCTGAGCCGATCAGCTCGTTTCCGGGATCTCTCAGGACGGCTTGCCGAAGGCCAGCGTCGTCCAGGTGACGCCGGAAGCCCGGTTCTCCGCGCCGAGCGACTCGCCATGCCGGTTGAGCTGGAGCGTCAGCCCGAGCTGCCGCGCCGGCTCAACGATCGTCTCGGCCGCGATCTCGAACATCCGGCGGCCCGGCGGCACCGGACCATGCCGCAACGTCATGATCAGCATTCCGCCGGGAGCAATCCGCGCCGCGATGTTGGGAAGCGCGCGTCGCCGCTGCTCCTCATCGAGATGCATCAGGACGGCGGTCAGCATGACGAGGTCGAACTGCTCATCACGAGCGGCCAGTGTGGCGAGCTCCGGAAGGCTGTCGTCGATCCAGGTGATCGCAGGCGAGGCATGCAGCCGCATGGCGCCGACGCGCAGCGCATCGGTCGGCTCGACGGCAACCACCTGATGTCCGAGGCCTGCAAACCACGCGGCGTCGCGCCCCGTGCCCGCTCCAATGTCGAGCACGCGTGCGGGCGTATTCGGCAGCAGATGAAGCACGGCGGCATGAACCTGTTCCGACGGGATGCTCTCGTACCGCACGAAGAGACTGTCGGCTTCGGCGGCGTAGCCTTCCGTTCCTCTCACCTGCGGCTGCATCGCTGCGATCTCCTGTCGGTCGCCGATTATGCCGAAGGTGCATTCGCCGCGCATGCCCAAATATCGGTTGGGGCGGGAGCGCCGGCCCGCGCGAGCACGATGGCCGGCGCTCATCACCGATCGGCGTCACGCCGCTACGGTGCCGGAACTGCGGCGCAAGCCGATAGATTGCAGCTCGGCGAAGACGCCGGTGCCCACCGCCTGGGCCGCGACGAAGATTTCGCCGGGCACGTTCGGTGTGACGAGGCCGGAGAACAGCAGCGCGATGCTGCCGACCGTCCATGCCGCATTGCCGGCGATGACCAGAAGGATCAGCGGCCTTGGCGCCATCGGCCGCGCGCCCAGCCAGCCGACGAAGGCCGCGTAGACGATCAGGAACAGACCGGTCTCGCGCAGCAGCGCGTCGGGCAGTTGCAGCAGCGCCGCCAGCGGCGAGGCGCCGAATGTGAGCGCGAGCCCGGCAATGCCGCTGAAGGCGGCATCGGCGAGCAGGGCGCGGCGGAGCAGGGCGGACGAGGTGATCATGTCGGGTCTCCTTTGGTTTGGGGGAGGGCGGTTCAGCGGAACCAGGCCAGGAGCTGACGGCGCAGGCGCGCCGGGCGCAGCGAGCGTGCTGCCCTTGTCTCGATGGCATAGACCTGCGCGAAGACGAGGCTGCCCGTGACGTGCAGCAGCGGCTCCGGCAGGTTGAGCGAGCGCGCCAGCAGCGATGTCGCGAGACCCGCCAGCCAGTGGCCGACTGCGGTGAAGGGAAAGGTCTCGGGATTGCGCTGCCTGCTCATCGTCATCTCCTGTGGTGAGGACGATGACCTGCGCCGGGAGGCATTTCGATTACCTGGCAGGTCATGGAGGCGCTGACGTCAGCGTGATAGGTCTTGGCCCATGAATGCACAGCTTGCTTCGGCGCGCGCCGACCGCGCCAGACCCGTTCATGTCGGTGAGCACCTGCGGCAATGGCGGCAGCGCCGGCATCTCAGCCAGCTCGATCTCGCGCTCGATGCCGAGATCTCGGCGCGCCATCTGAGCTTCGTGGAAACCGGCCGCGCCGCGCCGTCGCGCGACATGGTCCTCAAACTCGCGGAGCGACTGGACGTGCCCTTGCGCGAACGCAACGTGTTGCTCGTGGCGGCCGGCTACGCGCCCGCCTTCCAGCAGCGCCCGCTGGATGATCCGGCACTCAAGCCCGCGCGCGAGGCGATGAACCTCGTGCTCAAGGCCCATGAGCCCAACCCTGCGCTCGCGATCGACCGGCACTGGAACCTGGTCGCGGCGAACCGGATGATCGCGCCGCTGCTGACAGGCGTCCCACCGCGACTGCTTGCGCCGCCGCTCAACGTGCTGCGCGTGGCGCTGCATCCGGAGGGGCTCGCAGCGCGGACGGTGAACCTTGCCGAATGGTCCGGACATCTGCTCGAGCGGCTGCACCGGCAATGCGAGGCGACCGCGGATGCCGATTTGCTGAAGCTCTATCAGGAGCTGAAGTCCTATCCGTTCCCGGCGCGATCGGCGCCGCTCGCGGCCGACAGCGTCGCGATCCCGCTGCGGCTGCGGGTCGGGACCGACGTGCTGAGCTTCTTCTCGACGACGATGGTGTTCGGCACGCCGGTCGACATCACGTTGTCGGAGCTGGCGCTGGAGACCTTCTTTCCGGCCGATGAGCTCACGGCCATCAGGCTGAAGGAGATGGTTACCTCGCCGTGACCGCGCTTGTCTCGGCGATGCAGAGGCTTATCTTGCGCGGATCGCAAGCGAACCTGGAGCGAGGCGCATGAGCACCTTGAAGCCGCTGATCATTGATGTCGTCTCCGACGTCGTCTGTCCCTGGTGCTACATCGGCAAGAAGCGCATCGAGGACGCGCTGGAGCTCGTGCCGGACGTTCCGGTCGAGGTGAATTTCCGGCCGTTCTTCCTCAATCCCTGGGTGCCGCGCGAGGGCATCAGCCGCGAGCAGTACCTGACGACCAAGTTCGGATCGGTCGAGGCCTACAAGGGCATCGCGGGCCGCGTGGTAGCGGCTGCGGAGCAGGAGGGGCTGAGCTATCATCCCGATCGTGTTGCCCGTCAGCCCAACACGATCGATTGTCATCGCCTGATCCGCTGGGCCGCCGAGATCGGCAAGGCGCCCGAGATGAAGCAGCGGTTGATGGAATTGTATTTCCGCGACGGCGGCGACCTCACCGACGTCGAGGTGCTGGTGCAGGCCGCCGCGGATTGCGGGCTCGATGCCCAGGTGGTCCGCAAGATGCTGGCGACCGACGAGGATGTGGCGCTGGTCTCTGCCCAGGCGCAGGAGGCCGCAGAGAAGGGCATCTCCGGAGTTCCGACCTACGTCTTCGCGCAGAAATACGCCGTCTCCGGTGCGCAGGATCCGCAGATGCTGGCCCGCGCCATCCGGCAGGTGTCGGCGGAGGTCAACGCCGAGGCGGCTGAGTAGTCGGCCGGCGCCTTCGGATAGCGCGGATCGCATGCACCGCGCGACGTGCGACGGCCAGGCCTTCGCGTCGTGCCGTCAACGCGGCATGAATGAGCTCGACGATCGGATCGTGCGCGTAGAGCGGAATCAGCACATCGCCGATGACGAGGCGTTCGCGCCAGATCGGGTTGATCATGGGATGGTCGGGACCGGCAGTGGAGTCGGCGGCGTTGATCTTCGGATCCGCGCAAAGGTGCCGTGTCAGGTCGAGCGTCAGCTGGACACCGGGCGAGTATTTCGCGAAGCGCTCGTCGACGCCGAGCTTGAAGAAGAAGGCGCGGTCCTGATGGCGCAACACGACGCCAGCGGCGACGGTGGTGTCGCCCGCCCGGAGGCTGATGATCTCGCAGGCCTCGTGCTGCGCAAGCGCCGGTGCCGCGCGTCGGATGAACGCCGCGTCGCCGTCGTGCTGGATCAGCGCAGTGCCGCGGCGTCCCTTCCAGCCGCTCGCCTCCAGGACCAGAAACGTCTCCAGCGCAGCGGAGACGTCGCCGGGAGAGCGCGCGACCTCGAAGCGAACCGCGCCATGCTCGGCCAGCCGATGACGCAGGCGGCGCAACTCCTTCAGCTTCTTGGCGCCGAGCGCGTCATGCAGCACTTGGTCGGCGTCCCCGGTCGCATCGAGAAAGGCTCTTTCATAGCAATGCAGCATGCGCGGGCGCAGGCCGCCACGACGAAGGGCCGCGTCGAACGCCTGCATCACGGAGCCTGCCAGCGACATGTCGCGCAGCAGCACGGCGCGAGCGCCTGTTCGTCGCGCTTCGTCGAGCACCTGCGCCGCAGCCGGCTCCGCGCTCCCTGCGTCGAGCAGCGGCGTGCACAAAGTGCCGTAGGGATGGCCACTGGCGAGCGCGGGCAGTGGAAGCCTGCAGGCATGCCATAGGGAGGTCGTGGGCATCAGGCCGATGAGACGCGAGGGCTGATCGTCGTCCCATGCGCACAGCGCCGATGTTCCGGTGCGGCCGCGCGCCGTGGCGTTCACCGCGCGTTCCCAGCCGGGCAGGTAATAGCCGTTCGGCTCGCGCGCACGCTCCGCGAGATCCTGCCATGCTTGCGGTGAAACGGTCTCGAGCGGCACCAGGTGGGCGGCGCGCACGCGCGCGAGCGGATCGGCCTGGTGGTCCCTTGCCGTCGATGAAGCAGTCGCAATCGCGCGATCGATGATCTCGGCCACGTCCCGATGGTCCCCTCGCGGCGCGGACAACCCGCACCGCGCGGGCGACACTAGCGCAAAGCTGAGAAGAGACACTTGACGTTGGCAGACAATTCGAATCGATGCGTTAACGGCCGGTTCAGCCTATCGCCGGCTGCGATCAGCGGATCAGCGCCACCTCGCGGAAGGCGCCGATCAGGGGCTTCTCGAGCTTGCCCTCCATCTCCTGGAGGATCTCATAGGCCTTCTCGCGCGTCATCACCGGCTTGTAGCTGCGATATTCGATCAGCGCAGAGAAGATGTCGGAGATGGTGAGGATGCGTGTCAGATCTGGAATGTTGTCGGCCATCAGCCCATCGGGATAGCCGCTGCCGTCGAGAAATTCGTGATGGTGGCGCACCGCCTTGAGCACTTCGTCGGTGATCGCTGCGTTGTCCTTCAGCGCTTCGTAGCCGGCCACGGGATGGGTTTCCACCAGCGTGCGTTCCTTGACGTCGAGCCGTCCCGGCTTGTCGAGAATGGTCAGCGGGATTTTGGCCTTGCCGATGTCGTGGAACATCGCGGCCATGTAGAGACGCTCCAGATCGGAACTGTGGACGCCGAGGCTCAAGCCGAAATCCACGGTGATGCCGGTCACGAGCAGGCAGTGTTGATAGGTGCCTTCGTGATGGCGGCGAACGGTGGCGAGCCAATCGGACAGACCGTTTTCTGCAATGCATTCGGCAATTCGCTTGCCGGCGCGCCGGGTCTCCTCGACGTCGATCGCTGCACCGCCCAGCACGGCTGCAAACATCGAGGCGATGCAGGACGCGCCGGCAAATGCGGCCTGTCGGTCGTCGACCGCGATGCTCTTGGCCGCAGAACCGGGCCGCACATCGAGCAGCTTTCCGAGCAACTGATTGCGGCTCGGCGTGCTCGACAGCACGCTCGTCGCGCCGAGCGCATAGGCCTGGACCGTCGACAGACGGGATTTGTTGTTGGTGAGGAAGATCCGCCGCGGAATACGCGAGAGCCGGTCGGAGATCTCCTTCAATGCGGTGATGTTGTCGACGTGGCGCAGATCGGCGGCCACGACGATCGCGTCGATGTCTCCGCCTTTGAAGTCGGCGTCACCGATCAGTTCAGATGTGAGCGAGCAGCGCTCGGCCAGCATGCCGCGAAGCAGAGCGAGCTTGGCCGTGTCATCGCCGACGAGGTGAACGTTCATGGAAAGCCAGGTCCAGGGTCATTCCGCGCCTTTTGCGAACCAGATGTTCCGCAGGAATCGTTAAATTTGAGCCATTCGTTCGCTGTGCGGTTGCGGAATTGCGTTAGCTAAGAACTAACAATCCGCAACCGATGCGGTAGCCCGTTCCAGCACGCCAACTGGCGTGGCGAGTTCCAGTCGACGTGGCGGATCCAGATCGCCTTCGGGTCAAAATCACTTCGTCGGCAGGACGGCTTTGTAATCTTCAGAAACACAGTCGTCGGCGGACGCCGCGCGTCGCCGGTCGATGATCTCGTTGTGCCTGATCGTGAGCCGATAGGTCTGGCGCCGGAGCGCGGCGCCGCTCACCGAGATGATTCCGGCCCGCACGCAGGCGGTCCATGTATCGCCGGCATCGGTCTGTCGGGCGGATGTGGCCTCGAGATCGCGCGGCAGCGTCGTTGCGACGAAGATCATGTCGAGATTCTTGCGCACCAGAAGTGCGACATCCGGCGCGGCTTCGGGCTGCGGTGGCGCGGGCGCCTTGGCGCGCATGAAGGCCGGCAGGCGCGCATTGCTGTCGGCGGCGCAGCCGGCCAGAAGCAGGGCCGAGAGCAGCCCCACCTGTGACGCAATCCGCCGCATGTATCATCGCCCCCATTGCGGCGCGCACGCTAGCCAGCGATCGCGGCATTGCTACGGGGATCTCGTGCAGCAACGATGTCCGGCCGCGGGCGGCAAGGGCGCGAACGGCGCCGGCCGTGCGGCATCGTGCTCACCGGATTGTGCCCGTCGGGATGAACCGGGTCACGAACCGGCCCGACCAACAGGCACGCCATGAGCAGATTGGAGGTCCCATGTTTCGGCACGCTCTCAGGGCTGCATTGCTCGCCGGCGGCCTGTTTGCCGGCCTCACTCCCGCATTGGCCGAAACCAGCAGGCTGGCGCTGGTGATCGGGCAGTCGGCCTATCGTTCGGTGACGCCGCTGCCGAATCCCGCCAACGACGCCAAGGTCATGGCGCAGATGCTGGGGGAGGCGGGGTTCGAGGTGACGACGGCCGCCGATCTGTCGCAGCGGGACCTCAACAGGGAGGTGGGCGACTTTGCCGCCAAGATCGCGGCCAAGGGACCCGACACGGTCGCGCTGGTGTTCTATGCCGGCCACGGCCTGCAGATCGATGGCGAGAACTATCTCGTGCCCGTCGACGTGGATCCGCGACGTGAAGCCGACATTCCGCTGCAGGCCGTGCGTCTCAACGATCTCCTGAACACGCTGAATTCTGTGCCGAGCCGGATGCGCATCCTGCTGCTCGATGCCTGCCGCAACAATCCGTTTCCTGCCATCAGTCAGAACGCGGGCCGCGGCCTTGCGCTGGTGGACACCAAGACCGGAGCACCGGGCACGTTCCTGTCCTACTCGACCTCGCCTGGCGCAGAAGCCGAGGATGGCACCGGCGCCAACAGCCCCTACACCACGGCGCTGCTGCAGGCGGCGCGGGAACCGGGCCTTCCGATCGAGCAGGCGTTCAAGCGCGTGCGCGTCGCGGTGAACAAGGTCACCGAGGGTCGGCAGACGCCGTGGGATTCGTCGTCCTTGACGGAGGATTTTCGCTTCGTGGTGTCGGCGGATGCGGGCGCTGCCAATGCCGGCCCGCGGCCGGTCGTCGCCAAGCGCAGCGTCGACGAATGGAAGCGCAACCTGCAGGGCAAGCCGATCGAGGCCGCCAACGAAATCATCGTCGGCGACGGCAGCGTCGAGGCGTATGAGGCCTTCGTGGCGCTCTACACCGCGCCGCCCTATGGCCCGCAGGCGCGCGAATGGCTCGACCTCCACAACAGGATGGCAGCCTGGAACGAGGCGGTGCTGATCAATACGGTGGCGTCCTATCAAGGCTTTCTCGACCGCTATCCGAACAGCGACCTGACCCCGACCGCGCGCAAGCTGATCGAGCGCTTGCGCAACCGGCCCGTGGTGACGCCGGTGGTGGCGGCCGCCAATGCGGCGATCCCGGCCGCCGCTCCGGCAACCCCGCCGGTCGTGCCGGCCGTTGCCGCGGCTGGTCCCACCTGTCCATGCTCGCAGACGCCTCCGCCGGGCCGGAAGTCCGAGACGCAGAAGCGGGTCGAAGAGAAGCCGGCCCGAAAGCGCGACGAGGATCCGCCCAGGCGCGCCAGCCGCACACCCCGTCGCGACCCAGATGATGTCGTCGTCTATGCGCCGCCGCCTCCGCCGCGCGAGTATTATGGACCGCCGGTGCGCGTGGCGCCGCCGGTCAGTATCGGGATCGGCATCGGCGGTGGCTATGGCGGTGGTTATGGGCGGGCTCCGCAGAGCTATCCGACACGGCGTGGTTACGGCTACTGAAGCTCGCTGACCTCTGCGCATCGATGTGGCCGTCCGCAGGGGCGGCCACTGACGTTTGAGAGGTTCGTTCGGGTCATCCTCTCGGTTCCGCCATCCGTCATCGCCCACCACCACTCGTCCCGCGGATGCCGCCGCCCGTCCCATCCCGCTCGATCCGCCTGCGAAGGCTGCTTTCATGGCCCGGCTGCGTCGCCTCGGATGCAGTTTGCGGGAGGAAGAGGTCCATGTCATTGCGTCGAGCGGGTGTTTGCGCGGTCGTCATCTGGAGCCAACTGATGGTGGCGCCGGCCGTCTCCTGGCAGCACTGGGGCGGCGATGCCGGTGGGACGCGGTTCTCTCCGCTGGCGCAGATCACGCCTTCCAATGTCGATCGGCTCGTGCCTGCCTGGGACTATCACACCGGGGATCTGCAGAGCCGGCCGCCCGCGGCCGCCTTGCGGACCAAGTTCGAGGCGACGCCGATCCTGGTCGAGGACAGCCTGGTGTTCTGCACGCCGTTCAACGAGGTGGTGGCGCTCGATCCCGGCACCGGCGTTCAGCGCTGGCGTTTCGATCCCAAGGTCGGCAACGGACGGCGCCCGGCCAATCGCTATGCCTGCCGCGGCGTTGCCTATTGGGTGGACGAGCGGGCGCCGGCCGGCGCGGCGTGCCGCAGCAGGTTGTTCATGGGCACGGTCGATGCCCGCCTGATCGCCCTCGATGCCCGGACAGGGCAGCCCTGCGCCGGCTTCGGAGCGGACGGTGAAGTGCGGATCGACATCGCCAAGGACCTGCTGTGGCCGGGCGAATTCCAGATCACCTCGGCGCCGGTGGCGAGCAGGGGTGTCGTGGTGGTCGGCTCATCGATCGGCGACAATGTGCGGGTCGATGCGCCCGAAGGCACGGTCCACGGCTTCGATGCGCGCACCGGCGAGCTGCGCTGGCGTTTCGATCCGCTGATCCATGACGGCATCGCGGCGGGACATGCGAACGTCTGGGCGCCGATGTCGGTCGACGAGGTGCGCGGCCTCGTGTTCCTTCCGACATCCTCGCCCAGTCCGGATTTCTTTGGCGGTGCGCGTCCGGGTGACAACAGGCACGCCGATTCCGTGGTCGCTCTGCGGATCGAGAGCGGCGCACTGGCCTGGTCGTTTCAGACCACGCATCACGACGTCTGGGACTACGATCTGCCGGCGCAGCCGACCCTGGCGCGGATTGAGACCGGGCAGGGTGCACGTGACGTCGTGATGCAGCCGACCAAGCAGGGTTTCGTGTTCGTGCTCGACCGCGACACCGGCGCGCCGATCTGGCCGGTGGAGGAGCGCGCGGTGCCGCAGGGCGCCGTCGAAGGTGAGGTTCTGTCGCCGACGCAGCCGTTCCCGACCCATGTGCCGCCGCTGCTGAATCAGCACTTCGAAGTGGCAGAGGTCTTCAGGGCCGTGCCGCGCGTCGTCGATTCCTCCTGTGACGATCAGCTCGCGGCGTTGCGCAATGATGGTCTCTACACGCCACCGACGACCCGGGGCGCGTTGCTGTTTCCAATGACCGGAGGCGGCGTGAACTGGGGCGGCGTGGCGTTCGATCCCGTGCACCAGATCCTCTACGCCAATATCAGCCGCGCCATCCACATCGTCAGGCTGATCCCGCGCGCCGAAGCTGACCGGATGACGCCGCCGCGCGGTGTCGATTTCGGATTGCAGCGCGGGTCACCGTTCGCGGTGACGCGGGTGGTCGCCATGTCCAAGCTCGGCCTGTTGTGCAACCGGCCGCCATGGGGCGAAATGGTCGCGGTCGATCTCAAGGCCGGCAGGATCCTGTGGCGCTCGACGGTCGGCACCACCGAGGATCGCGCGCCGCTCGGGCTGGCGTTCAAGTGGGGCACGCCGCTCGTCAACGGCGTCGTGGTCACGGGCGGCGGCCTCGTCTTCACCGGCGCGATGGATGCCTATCTGCGCGCCTTCGACGCTGTCTCAGGTCAGGAGCTCTGGCAGGGCCGGTTGCCGGCGCCGGGCATCGCCAATCCGATGACCTATGAATGGAAGGGCGAGCAATTCGTGGTGATCGCAGCGGGCGGCCATTCGGAGGCGGGCACATCGCTCGGCGACAGCGTCGTGGCGTTTCGGCTGGCGCGCGATGGCGAAGGGCCCTCGCTGTGGTCACGGACGATTGATCGTCCGGGCGGACGGTTCGCCGCCGGCGTCCTGCTCGCGGTCGGGGTGCTGGTCGGTCTGTTGGTGACATTGTGGCGATGGCGCCTGCGGCGGGTCTAGCCCGCCGCGCCGCTATCAGTCGAATGCCACGCCGATCCGCTTGTCGTGGCTCCAGACTGCGTGGCAGCGCCGCGTGAACTTGTCGGCCGGGATCACCAGCGTGAAGGCTTCGGGCAGACCGACCGGGCTGACCACCTCGACCCTGGCGCCAGTGTCGGACATGTTGCGGACCATGCAATCGACCGCGCCGCCGCCGTCGAATGCCAGCCTGCCCTGCTTCAGCACCCGATGCCTCGGTGCAATGCGCTTGTCACTCGTCTCGCTCATGGCCTGTAACCCGGTGCCGAATGGCGTCACCTTTCGCGTCAAAAGCACCTAAAATAAATCAGTCTCGCGTTTCGATCAGATGAATCCGGCCTGCGAAGCCCGGGCCGTCGCCTTCATGTTTCGTTAACCCCCCCGCCGGGCCGCGGATCAGAGAGGCCGCAGATCAGAGCATCGCGAAGGCGCTCGACACCATGGCCACCGGCTTGCCATCGCCGGCGCTGGTCAGTGTGACCCGCCCGAAGCTCATGGTGCGGCCCATCCGCACCACGCGCGCATCCGCCAGCACGTCAGCGGAGGCAACGGCGCGCATGAAATGCGTGGTCTGGTCGACAGTGGTCATCGGCCGGTAGCCGCCGCTCGCGGTGACCATCCCGATCACCATCGCGGTATCGGCAAAGGCCATCAGCGCCTGGCCGCAGACGACGCCATTGTCGCGGCAGAGCCGCGGCGAGAACGGCATGCGCAGGATGGCGCCGGCTTCGCCCTGCGCAGACGGCGCGATGTCCTCGACGATCAAGCCAAGATCCTTGATCCAGGGCGCGAACACGTCATCGAGGATGCGCCTCGCGTCGTCGGTGGTGAAGTTCAGGGTCTCGTTCGGCACGCGCGGAGGTCCTTCCATGATCGTGTCATCGATTTGTCTTGGCATCGACTTGCCTCGCCGCGATCGGCGGAGCCGCCGGAATGTTGCCGCAGAGCGGCGGCTTGAAAAGGCCGGAGTTGGAAAACTATGATGAGGGCACACCGTGGAACAGACGGCAGGTGCGCGCAGACGCTGCGGCCGTGAACATCCCGATCTGCGGTCCACCGTTCCGGCACAGTGCCGCGGGCTTGGCGCATGGCGAAGCGATGGTATAAGGCGCCTATACCGGGGAGTAACCAATGAAGAAGCTGATCGTGACGATGGCGGTCGCCGTGCTGGCCGGCTGGGCGGTTCCCGCAATGGCGCAGATGCCCAACATCAACCTTCTCGCCGACGGTCCCTCCAAGTCGCCCGAGGAGAAAGAGGCCGAAGCGGCGCGGGAGCAGGCCTACAAGGACACCATGCGCAAGATTCCGGACGCCAAGACGAGCGCCGATCCCTGGGGCAACGTCCGGGCGGCGGAGCAGCCCAAGGCGGCGCCTGCCATGAAGACCACCGCGGCCAAGAAGCCGAAGGCTGTCGGCAGCACCAACTGAGATTTATCGCGTTCGGGTCGGGCGGGCTCTGATCCTCCCGGGCCCGCTTGCCCGATTGCGGACTCGGATTCCTCGCGGCCCCGTCTATATTGACGGTGTGGCAGCGCGTTGGAGTTCGTCGATGGGGATGCGTCCTCGAGACATGGCCAGCCGGATGGCGGCCCGGCGCCAGAGGAAGAGCGCGGGCCCGGTTCGCGACGGCTACGTTCGTGACACGTTCACGCTGCCGCGCGAGCAAGCGCGCGCCAAGGCCCGCGATTATCTGACCCGCTATCCCAAGGCCGGCTACATGAGCGCCGTCGAAAGCTGGCGCGAGCTTCCCGATGGGGCCATCGAGTTCACGATGCGGCGGCTTCCCAGCGCCGATTGAATCATTCCGGCTAGCGCCTCATTCCTTCTCGCCGAGAAGCTTGCGTGTGTCGCGATTGATGAAATGAAGCCGCGTGCAGGCCTTGCAGACCACGGTTTCATAGGCGTACGCGGGATCGCCGGGCTTCGGCTCTTCCAGCCAATGCTGCACGTTCATCCCCGTTCGCGGACATTTGAAGATCAGATTACCCATACAAATTTAAATGTCTGCCAGGATGCAGACAGGCATTTTGATCTGGATCAAGCTCGGCTGGCGAAATGACGCGCAGTCACCTCGCCGGCCACAGGCTTCGGTTGTGGTTCTCGTCGGTGACGATCTACAAGAGGTGTGGCGAGCCGTCAGGCCTGATCCAGCGACTCGGCGACGATCCGGATGCGGAAGACCGGCTGCCGTGCCTCGTCGAGCAGCTCCATCTGCCATTCGGAGTTTTCGGCGAGCTTGCGCGAGATGCTGCTGGCCATGTCGGCACAGACGGTGGTCATCTCTTTCCAGGCTGCGTTGCGGTCGGCGCACTCGGTCCCATACTCGGACGCGCCTGAGAAGTGGCCGTTACGGATACGAAAGAAATAGAGCGGCATTGCCAAAACCGGTGAGCCCTGACCGCCCCAGGCCGCTGGGTTTGATGTACGCATCGCAAATGGAAGCGCAAAACCCCCTCGGATCAATTCCGGTAAAATACGGTCGGTCGCGCTGTCCGCTCGGTTGAGCTGATTGCCGTTGGGGATGTGCGGCGCAATCGGACGGATTGCGGGCCAACGAATGAGCCTCGGAGAATGAGCCTCGGACCGCCGCGGTCCGAGGCTCGGCGTCAACGTCGTAGCTTCCCAGCGAGGGCAGTTCGGCAATGACGTAGTTAGATTAGTGCGAAACTTGTAGGCGTGCCTTGCGTCAGATCAAGGTTGCCATCTCGATCAATCGCCGTGGGACGCGCGCCTAGCTGTGATCGAAGATCCGTTCCGGCACGGCTGTCAGTCGGTAGGCGATCTGCGTCGCGCCGTCGACCATTTCCAAGAGTTCATCGCAAGCCGGACAACGCCTCTCTCCCGCGGCGCCTTGCTGCGAGTGAAGCTCGATCCTTTGAAGGCCGGCCCTGCAGGACGGGCACGTCACGTCATCTCTTGTCATCGCCAATATGAAGCGCAACGCAAGCGATCCGTTCCTCGACATCACGACAATGACGGGGGGATGCATCCCGAGCGGAGCTATCAACGTCGAAAGCCCCGGACGTCGTCCGGGGCTTTCTTTCGGCGCGGATGGTTTCAGGGCCGGGCGCCTACGGGTGACGGAGCCTGCAAATGTTGTAGCTGGCAGGCTGCAAGGGATCGGTCGACGGCACACCACGGGCGATACACCAAAGGCGATACACCACTGACAATGTGCGGCCACATCATCGCAACGAACAAACAAATCCGGGGCTGATCAAAAATTTGCTCAGACGTACGACAACCACGATTCTATAACGCAACCCAAAGTTTATGACAATGGTTTGTGGCTTGAAGATGTCGTGAGCGCCGCGTGCTGCGTGATGCGGATCACGCCGGCTTCCATTCGGCCCACTCATTCGCCCGGTCATAGGGGGCTGCGCGAACGGCCCTCGTGGCTCCCTCTGGCATGGCACGAGACAGCGTCCTGGCGGGCGCCATTTCATCTGTCGCTCGTCATATGGCGACCGTCGAGCTGCTCGCGCGCCGGCCATTGCTCCGGTTGGAACGCAGGGTGCCATTCCGCCTCAGAAAGCCGCGGCAGATCCGCGGACGCTTCTGTTGCGGAACTTCTGGCCGGACACAGCTTGCGCGCGGCCGAGCATTGCATGCGCATCTGCATCGAAACGGTGCGCCTGCACGCACGATGAGCCGAACAAAAGCAGAAGAGGCGAGGGAACTTCGTTCCTGTCAGGAGAACCCCGGAATGTGCGATCTACGCACGCGTGTAGGAGTTTGGTAGTTTCAAGGGAAAGACCTGACGAGCACGATCGGTCCGACGATCGCGGCGTTGAAGTCGGCCAGGTCTTCGCTGGGAATCCAGTACTCGAGATGCTCGCGGCCGCCGGCCTCGCGCACCTCGTAGTTGTCGATGAAGCCTCGCAGGATCGCGAAGCGTAGCACATGGCCGCGGCCGCTCGCCGGCACGTTCCAGTCCCGTGCGATCTTCACGGCATAGTCCTCGGTCAGCACCGGGTAGAAGATCGGCTGCTCAGGAAGGCGCGGCGGAAACGCACGCATGCCCGACGCCTCGATCAAGGCAAGCTCCTTTGGGCCGACGGGGCGCCACAACGTGAGGGTCTGTTCGTTGTTGGATCCGGTCATGCTGGTCCCGAAAATTGGAAGCGGTGTGCGAGGCTCATAGAGAAGGACCAGCAGAATGATAAGGGCAAAGCCGAGACGATAATAACAACTTATAATTGAGTCGACGTCTGCCGCAGGCGTGGGAAGCGAGGTTGGAGCGCTCGGACAGGCTGGTCATCATCCGCGCGATCGCCGGTCGGCGGCTGCGCCGCTCGCGCACATGGCTTCCGCCTCCAGCCGGATCAGGATCCTTTCGCGGTCGCCGTCATCCTGCACCCCGTACTTCGCTTCTGGGCGCGCTGATCGGGCAGCGCTCCCTCGCTGCTGCTCGGTGGACTGCGCGCCGGCCCTCGAGTGGCAGGCGTGTCCCCGCGGTTGTCAGGGGGGCTGAGAGCGATGATTGTTGAGAAGAACATATTGCGAACAAAGAACGGATGGAGTACATTCACCTCAAGATTGCTGGCCGACCTCGTTAACCGTTTGTCCATCTCGCGAATCCCCGCCATAAGGAGCGCCAATGTCCGCCACCGCCCTGCGTATCGTCGAAGGTTCCTCAATGGATAAGAGTAAGGCGCTCTCTGCTGCGCTGTCCCAGATCGAACGTCAGTTCGGCAAGGGTTCGGTGATGAAGCTGGGCAAGAACGACCGCTCGATGGATGTCGAGACGGTGTCGACCGGCTCGCTCGGGCTCGACATCGCGTTGGGGATCGGCGGGCTGCCAAAAGGGCGGGTGGTCGAGATCTACGGGCCGGAATCATCGGGCAAGACCACCTTGGCGTTGCACACGGTGGCCGAGGCGCAGAAGAAGGGCGGCATCTGCGCCTTCATCGATGCCGAGCACGCGCTCGATCCGGTCTATGCGCGCAAGCTGGGCGTCAACATCGACGAGCTGCTGATCTCGCAGCCGGATACAGGTGAGCAGGCGCTGGAAATCTGCGACACGCTGGTGCGTTCGGGGGCGGTCGACGTGCTGGTCGTCGATTCCGTCGCGGCGCTGGTGCCCAAGGCCGAGCTCGAGGGTGAGATGGGCGAGTCGCTGCCCGGCCTGCAGGCCCGCCTGATGAGCCAGGCGCTGCGCAAGCTGACCGCTTCCATCAACAAATCCCACACCATGGTGATCTTCATCAACCAGATCCGCATGAAGATCGGTGTGATGTATGGCTCGCCGGAAACCACCACGGGCGGCAACGCGCTGAAGTTCTATGCCTCGGTGCGCCTCGACATCCGTCGCATCGGCGCGATCAAGGAGCGCGATGAGGTGATCGGCAACACCACCCGCGTCAAGGTGGTGAAGAATAAGCTGGCGCCGCCGTTCAAGCAGGTCGAGTTCGACATCATGTATGGCGAGGGCGTGTCCAAGATGGGCGAGATCCTCGATCTCGGCGTCAAGGCCGGCATCGTCGAGAAGTCCGGCGCCTGGTTCTCCTACGATAGCCAGCGTCTCGGGCAGGGACGCGAGAATTCGAAATCGTTCCTCAAGGCCAATCCGGACATGACTGCCAAGATCGAAGCCGCGATCCGCCAGAACTCCGGCCTGATCGCCGAGCAGATCCTGGCCGGCAATGCCGAGCGCGACGCCGACGGTGAGGAGCCGGCGGAAGAGTAGGGGCACGGCGGCGGCGGGGCGCCGTGGACGTTGAGTTGCCGACGTTCCAGCGCCCGTTTGCAGATGTGTGGTGCTCTGCCGAAATCTGCGGCTGCATTCCCGAATGCAGCGAGAATGCGTCTCTGAGCGCCGGATACGATCTCCAACGCGAATAGCTGAAGGCGTGCACGCGGACGAGCGGACCGGATCCGCGCGGCGGCACCGGGGTTTCCGACGCCGATCCTGGGCGCCGGGAGCCGATCGCGAATATGTTGATAGCGCCTTGAGCCAATCGGGCCGTGCCGGAGCCGACAGCATGACGCGTTTGATTCTAGCGGCCGATGATCCGAGTGCCGGAGCGCTTCGGAGGGGCGGCTTTGCCGACCTGGTGGTGCCAATTCTCCATCGTTTCGTGTGGGGACCGCTGCCATCCGATGCCGAATTATCGGCGTATCTCGTCCAGCGCACCACGCGACGGAAGAGGGGGCATTGGTTGGATTTCGCCTCGCGTAGCGACGTCATGGCGGCCGGCGGGCGGAGTCACAGTTTTCTCGAACTTGTCGACCGCTGCGATAGCGTCGAGCTGTGGATGGGGACCCGTCCGAACGACCAGTTGGTGCTGATCTGGCTCTTGGATTATCTGCGCCATCACGCGGAGATCGCGACGAAGATCGTATTGCGGCATGTCGATGTACCGCTATTCGATGCCCCGGCCGGGCGACTCGCCGGTCGGACCATTGCCGGCGTCGAGCTCGCACGTGAGCATCTCGACCTGGGTCATCTGGCATGGCGGGCGTTTCGGGCGCCGACGCCGCAAGCCTGGTTCGATCTGTTGAAGCAGGATCTCAGTGCACTGCCGCAGCTTCGCCGCTGCGTGCAGGAGATGCTCGATGAGCTTCCCGGTGTTGCGACGGGCCTCGGAGCATCGGAGCTAAGAATCCTCGAATTGCTGTCAGCCGGCTATCGGCACCCATTCGACCTGTTGCCGCATCATCAGGATCGCTTTCAACGGCGCGTCTATGACTATTGGGAAGGAGGCACGTTGCTCGACGGTCTGGCGCTCGCGCCGGTGCCTGCAATTTCGGGCCTCGCCGAATCGCCATTCTCGGTCGAGACGCACGACAGCCGTGAACGCCTCGAGCGCTACAGGGCCAGCACGCTGTCGTTGACACCGCTCGGCAAGGCAATCCTCGCCGGCGAGGAGGATTTCAGCAGCCAAAATCCGATCCGGCGCTGGTGGGGTGGCACCGAATTGATCAACGCCAATCTCTGGCGTTGGCATGCGGTGCTCATCGCTCCGGACCCTGCCACGCCTCACGTCATTGATTGTCGCGAGCCGTGGCGCCCGATCCCTTGGAGCATGCGTGAGGAGGCTTACTCCGCCGCCTGGGCGTAGTCCGCCACCGGCGGGCATGAGCACACCAGATTGCGGTCGCCGTAGACGTTGTCGACGCGGCCGACCGGGCACCAGTACTTGTCGGTGCGCGAGGTGCCCGCGGGGAAGCAGCCCTCGCTGCGCCGGTAGGCCCTGTTCCAATCGTCGTCGGCGATGTCGTGCACCGTGTGCGGCGCGTGGCGCAACGGCGAGGCCTCGATTCCGAAGCGGCCCTGCTCGACCTCGGCGATCTCCTGGCGGATCGCGATCATGGCGTCGCAGAAGCGGTCGAGCTCCGCCTTGGACTCCGATTCCGTCGGCTCGATCATCAAGGTGCCCGCCACCGGGAAGCTCATGGTCGGCGCATGGAAGCCGTAGTCGATCAGTCGCTTGGCGATGTCGTCGACGGTGACGCCGCTGCTCTGCTTGAGCGGCCGCGGATCGATGATGCATTCATGCGCGACGCGGCCGCGCTCGTTGCGGTAGAGCACCGGAAAATGCGCATCGAGCCGCGCCGCGACGTAGTTGGCATTGAGGATCGCGATCTCGGTGGCGCGGGTCAGGCCGTCGCCGCCCATCAGCAGCATGTAGATGTAGGAGATGGTCAGGATCGAGGCGGAGCCATACGGCGCCGCCGAGACCGGCCCGATCGGATGCGCGGTCGCGCCATCGGTCGCAGGGTGACCGGGCAGGAAGGGCGCCAGATGCGCCTTCACGCCGATCGGCCCCATGCCCGGGCCGCCGCCGCCATGCGGAATGCAGAACGTCTTGTGCAGGTTGAAATGGCTGACATCGGCGCCGTAATCTCCGGGTCTGGAGAGGCCGACCTGCGCATTGAGGTTGGCGCCGTCGAGATAGACCTGTCCGCCGTGGGCATGGACGATGTCGCAGATGTCGCGGATGTGCTCCTCGAACACGCCATGCGTCGAGGGATAGGTGATCATGATGGCGGCGAGCTTGGCGCTATGCGCTTCCGCCTTCGCCTTGAGATCGGCCAGATCGACATTGCCGCCTGCATCGCAGCCGACCACGACCACCTCCATGCCGGCCATGTGCGCCGAGGCCGGGTTGGTGCCGTGGGCGGAGGAAGGAATCAGGCAGATGGTGCGGTGGCCCTCGCCGCGGGCGGCGTAGTAGCCGCGGATCGCCAGGAGGCCGGCATATTCGCCCTGCGCGCCCGAGTTCGGCTGCAGCGACACGGCATCATAGCCGGAGATCCGGCACAGCCAGTCGGTCAGATCGGCGAACATCGTGTGATAGCCGGCCGCCTGCGCGCGCGGCACGAACGGGTGCAGGCTGGAAAATTCCGGCCACGTCAGCGGGATCATCTCGGTGGTCGCGTTCAGCTTCATCGTGCAGGAGCCGAGCGGGATCATCGCACGATCGAGCGCGAGATCGCGGTCCGCGAGCTTGCGCAGGTAGCGCAGCATCTCGGTCTCGGAGCGATGCGCGTGGAACACCGGATGGGTCAGGTACGGCCGCTGCCGCTTGAGCTCGGCCGGCAGCGCCTCGCGCGCTTCCGCCTCGATCGCCGTGTAGGAGAGGTCGCCGCCGAATGCGCGCCAGACGGCTTCGACGACATCGGCCGTCGTGGTCTCGTCTAGCGCGATCCGCAGCCTGCTGCCGTCGCGGCCGAGATTGATCCGCTCGCCTTCCGCGCGGGCGATGATTGAATCGGACTTGGCGCCGGCCTCGACGGTGACCGTGTCGAAGAAGGTCTCGCTTTCCGGTGCAAAGCCGAGCTTGCGCAGCCCTGCAGCCAGCACCGCGGTCCGCCAATGCGCGGTGCGGGCGATCGCCTTCAGCCCGTCGGGGCCATGATAGACGGCATACATCGCAGCGATCACCGCCAGCAGCACCTGCGCGGTACAGATGTTCGACGTTGCCTTCTCGCGGCGGATGTGCTGCTCGCGGGTCTGCAGCGCCAGCCGATAGGCGGGGGCACCGCGCGAATCGACGGACAGGCCGACGATGCGGCCGGGCAGCGAGCGCTTCAGCGCATCGCGTACCGCCATGTAGGCGGCATGCGGTCCGCCATAGCCCATCGGCACGCCGAAGCGCTGCGCCGAGCCGATCGCGATGTCGGCACCGAGCTCGCCCGGCGAGGCGATCAATGTCAGCGCCAGCAGGTCGGCAGCGAGGATCGCGAGCGCGCCCTTGTCGTGCAGCCGGGCGATCGCGGGGCGCGGATCGCGCAGCGCGCCCGTCGTATCCGGATATTGCAGCAGGCCGCCGAACACCTCGGCGCTGTCCAGATCCTTGGCCGGGTCGCCGACGATCAGCTGCCAGCCGAGCGGCTCGGCGCGGGTGCGCAGCACCGCCAGCGTCTGCGGGTGGACATCCTGATCGACGAAGAACGCCTTGGTCTTGGTCCGTGCCGACCGCTCGGCCAGCGCCATGGCCTCCGCCGCCGCCGTGGCTTCGTCCAGCAGCGAGGCATTGGCGACGTCGAGCCCGGTGAGATCGCAGATCATGGTCTGGAAGTTGAACAGCGCCTCCAGCCGGCCCTGGCTGATCTCCGGCTGATAGGGCGTATAGGCCGTGTACCAGGCCGGGTTCTCCAGGATGTTGCGCTGGATCACCGCCGGCATCAGCGTGCCGGAATAGCCTTGGCCGATCAGCGAGGTGAAGACCTGATTCCGCGCCGCCAGTGCGCGCATATGCGACAACGCTTCGGGCTCGCTCAGCGCCGGCTCGAGGGTGAGCGGCGCCGTCTGCCGGATCGTGCCGGGTAGCGTCTGCGCCATCAGCTCCGCCACGCTCTTGGCGCCGACGGTCTCCAGCATCGCCGCGACGTCGCGCGGCGAGGGACCGATATGGCGGCGGGCGAAGCTGGTGGCGGCATCATCGAGCGGCTTGAGCGGCGTGGTCATGAGCAAATCCTCTATGCCTCGTCATGCCCCGCGACGGCGGGGCATCCAGTAAACATCGATGGTGAGATCAGGCGGAGAGAGCGCGGCGTAGTGGATCGCCCGGTCGAGCCGGGCGATGACAGTGGTGAGTATCGCCGCACCGCACGTCTCACGCCGTATGCGCCTTGTAGGCGGCCTCATCCATCAGGCCGCCGAGCTCGCCCCGGTCGGCGATCTTGAGCTTGAAGAACCAGGCCTTGCCGCCGGCGTCGGTGTTGACGAGCGCAGGCTCGTCGACGATCGCCTGGTTGACCTCGACCACCTCGCCGCTGATCGGCGCGTAGACGTCGGAGGCGGCCTTGACCGACTCGACCACGGCCGCAGCTTCCGACTTCTTCAGCGCGCGGCCGACCTGCGGCAGCTCCACGAACACGACGTCACCGAGCTGGGCCTGCGCATAGTCGGTGATGCCGATGGTGGCTGTGTCGCCATCGATGCTGAGCCATTCATGGTCGGAGGTGTAGAGCGTGGTCATGGACGTCCTTCAGCGCTTGTAGGTGTTGGGAACGAAGGGCATGGCGGCGACGCGCAGCGGCAGGCGCTGGCCGCGCACATCGGCGAACAGCTGGGTGTCGATTGCGGAGAGGGCGGTCGGCACGTAGCCCATGGCGACCGGCGCATTCAGCGTCGGTCCGAAGCCACCGGAGGTGACCTGGCCGATCGGCTCGGCCGAGTCGGCGCTCGCGAACAGCGGCGCGCCCTCGCGCACCGGTGCGCGGCCCTCGGGCCTGAAGCCAACGCGGCGGCGTGTCGCACCGCCATCGAACTGCACCAGGATCCTGTCGGCGCCGGGGAAGCCGCCAGCACGCGCGCCGCCGGTGCGGCGGACCTTCTGCACCGACCATTCCAGCGCGGCCTCGACCGGCGTCGTCGTCGTGTCGATGTCATGGCCGTAGAGGCAGAGCCCGGCCTCGAGCCGCAGGCTGTCGCGGGCGCCCAGCCCGATCGGCAGCACGTCGTTGTCGGACAGCAGCGCTTCGGCGAGCTGCTCGGCCTTGGCGGCGGGAACGGAGATCTCGTAGCCGTCCTCGCCGGTATAGCCGGAGCGGGAGACGTAGCAGGGGAGCCCGTCGACCATGCGCGGGCCGGCGTCCATGAACCGCATGCCCTCGGCCTCTGCGTAGAATTTCGCCAGCACGCTCGCAGCCTTCGGCCCCTGCAGCGCCAGCAGCGCGCGGTCGGTCAGCGGCTGCACGTCACAAACGTCGGAGAGCCCGTCGCGCAGCAGCTTGATGTCGGCGTCCTTGCAGGCGGCGTTGACCACCAACAGCAGGTGCTCGCCGAAATTTGCCACCATCAGGTCGTCGAGAATGCCGCCGTCGGCGTTGGTGAATTGGGCATAGCGCTGCCGGCCTGCCGGGATGCCGATGATGTCCTGCGGCACCAGCCGCTCGAGCGCGGCTGCGGCGTCGGCGACCTTGCCGGATTTCGGCACCAGCGCGACCTGGCCCATGTGGGACACGTCGAAAAGTCCGGCCGCGCTGCGGGTATGGAGGTGTTCCTTGAGTACGCCGGGGGCGTATTGCACCGGCATCTCATAGCCCGCGAAGGGCACCATCTTGCCGCCAAGGCTGCCATGCAGCGCATGGAGCGGCGTTCGCTTCAAAGAAAGGGGGGCAGCCGGTTCAGCCATCGATCAGGGGTCCTCGCGCGGTTCCTCGGGACCAGTCCCGAAAAACGCCACCGAAGCCCCATCTGTCGCTGTGCCTGAGAGTATTATCCCGTCGGCGGACGCGGTCCGGTCAAAGCCCGGCCAGCGTCTCTTTCCAGATGCAGTTGCAGTCGCGAGGGTCCTTTTGCCTGAGAGTTTCCGGGGCGGTTGCTCCTTCGGCGCCGACCCTTGAAGTTCAACCAGAACCTCAGAAGACCGGTCTCTCCCGACGCGACTGTCGTCTATGTCCCGGACCAAACACCAGCCCGCGCAGGCTGTCAACGCGTCACTCGGGCTTTCAACCAGCTTTAGGAGCCGTGCAGCAAGCCCATGATGTTTCTGCACAGTTTCTGGACACGCGAAGTCCCCTTGTCTAAAAGCATCACCGCCGAATTCCCGGACTTCTTCGATTGGATTGCTATGAGCGGCGTCAACGAGATCAGGTCGACCTTCCTCAACTTCTTCGCCGCGAACGGCCACGAGATCGTGCCGTCCTCGCCGCTCGTGCCGCGCAACGACCCGACCCTGATGTTCACGAACGCCGGCATGGTGCAGTTCAAGAACGTCTTCACCGGCGTCGAGAAGCGCGCTTACAACCGCGCCACCACGTCGCAGAAATGCGTGCGCGCCGGCGGCAAGCACAACGATCTCGACAATGTCGGCTACACCGCCCGGCACCACACCTTCTTCGAGATGCTCGGCAACTTCTCCTTCGGCGACTATTTCAAGGAGAACGCCATCGAGCTCGCCTGGAAGCTCGTCACCAAGGAGTTCGGCCTTCCCAAGGACAAGCTGACCGCGACCGTCTATATCGACGACGACGAGGCGTTCGGCCTCTGGAAGAAGATCGCCGGCCTGCCGGAATCCCGCATCATCCGCATCGCCGGCTCGGACAATTTCTGGCAGATGGGCGACACCGGCCCGTGCGGCCCGTGCTCGGAAATCTTCTACGACCACGGCGACAAGATCTGGGGCGGCCCGCCCGGCTCGCCGGAGGCCGATGGCGACCGCTTCATCGAGATCTGGAACCTCGTGTTCATGCAATATGAGCAGCTCGAGGGCGGGGTCCGCAATCCGCTGCCGAAGCCGTCGATCGACACCGGCGCGGGCCTGGAGCGCGTTGCGGCGGTGCTGCAGGGCAAGCACGACAATTACGACATCGACCTGTTCGTCGCCCTGATCCGCGCCATCGCCGACCTCACCAATGCCGACCCGCAGGGCCCGCAGAAGGCGTCGCTCCGCGTCATCGCCGATCATCTCCGCGCCTCGTCGTTCCTGATCTCCGACGGCGTGCTGCCGTCGAACGAAGGCCGCGGCTATGTGCTGCGCCGGATCATGCGCCGCGCGATGCGCCACGCCCAGTTGCTCGGCGCCCGCGAGCCCCTGATGCACAAGCTGGTCGGCACGCTCTCCCGCGAGATGGGCCGGGCCTATCCGGAGCTGATCCGCGCCGAGGCGCTCATCAAGGAGACGCTGCGACTCGAAGAGACCCGCTTCCGCAAGACCCTGGAGCGCGGGCTGGCCATCCTCGACGAGAAGTCTGCCACTCTGAAGAAGGGCGACATGTTCGACGGCGACGTCGCCTTCACGCTGTACGACACCTACGGCTTCCCGCTCGATCTCACCCAGGACGCGCTGAAGTCGCGCGGCATCAGCGTCGACCAGGCTTCCTTCACCGACGCCATGGACCGCCAGCGCGCCAAGGCGCGCGCGGCCTGGGCCGGCTCCGGCGAGGCTGCGACCGAGACCGTCTGGTTCCCGCTGCGCGAGAAGCTCGGCGCCACCGAGTTCCTCGGCTATGAGACCGAGACCGCCGAAGGCGCAGTGACCGCGCTGGTCAAGGACGGCGCCGAGGTCGAGAGCCTCAAGTCCGGCGAGAGCGGCGTCATCGTGCTCAACCAGACCCCGTTCTACGGCGAATCCGGCGGCCAGGTCGGCGACACCGGCCTCATGACCGGCGACGGCGTCCGCGTCCGCATCACCGACACCCAGAAGAAGGCCGGCGACCTGTTCGCGCATATCGGCACGGTAGAGCAGGGTACGCTCAAGCTCGGCTCCGCGCTGCAACTCGACGTCGATCACAGCAGGCGCTCGGCGATCCGCGCCAACCATTCGGCGACCCATATCCTGCACGAGGCGCTGCGCCAGGTGCTCGGCGACCACATCGCCCAGCGCGGCTCGCTGGTCTCGCCCGACCGCCTGCGCTTCGACTTCGTCCATCCGAAGCCGATCAGCCCGGAGGAACTCGCCCGCGTCGAGGACATCGCCAACGACGTCGTGCTGGAGAATGCCGAGGTCACGACCCGCCTGATGGGGCTGGACGATGCCCGCGAGGCCGGTGCCCGCGCGCTGTTCGGCGAGAAATATGGCGACGAGGTCCGCGTCGTCTCGATGGGCAACGTCGCGCGCGAGCAGGGCTCGAACGCGATGGGCTGGTCGGTCGAGCTGTGCGGCGGCACCCATGTCAGGCGCACCGGCGACATCGGCCTGATCGCGGTGACCTCCGAGAGCGCGGTGGCGTCCGGCGTCCGCCGCATCGAGGCGCTGACCGCTCGCGGCGCCCGCGCGCATGCCAACCACAATCTGTCGCTCGCCAGGGCCGCCGCGGCCGAGCTGCGCACCACGGTCGAGGACGTACCGGCGCGCATCACCGCGCTGATGGAGGAACGCAAGAAGCTCGAGCGTGAGCTGTCGGACGCGCGCAGGAAGCTCGCCATGGGTGGCGGCCAGGAGACCGGCAACGGCGCTCCCGCTGGGATCCGCGACGTCGGCGGCATCAAGCTGATGGCCCGCGCCGTCTCGGGCATCGAGATGAAGGATCTCAAGTCGCTGGCCGACGAGGCCAAGAAGCAGCTCGGCTCGGGCGTCGCCGCGATCGTCGGCGTCACCGAGGACGGCAAGGCCGGCGTCGTGGTCGGCGTCACCGCCGATCTCACCGCGCGTTTCAATGCGGTCGACCTCGTGCGCGCCGCGTCCGAGGCGTTGGGCGGCAAGGGCGGCGGCGGCCGTCCCGACATGGCCCAGGCCGGCGGCCCCGACGGCAGCAAGGCGGAGGCCGCGCTGGCCGCGATCGAAAGCGCGATCGGCAAGGCCGGCTGATCGTGCCGCCGCTCGGGCCGGGCGAGAGCGTTCGCGATCCCGATCTGCGCGACCGGCTGTACGAGCTGCTCGAGCACGACCATCTGCCGAGCACGCACGGCTCGCGCGTCGTCCAGTTCATCGTGCTCGTCATCACGCTCGACGTGCTGGCGGTAGTGCTGGCATCGGACCCGGACATCGCGGCCGCCATTGGCGGACTGCTGCGCGCGATCAAGATCGGCGCGCTGATCGTCTTCGCCGCGGAGTATGTCGCCCGTCTCTGGAGCGTCGCCGGCCACATGCCGCGGCGGCAGTCGCCGCGCCAGGATCGCTTCGCTTACGCCTTCTCCGCGCTCGGCGTCGTCGACCTCCTGTCCTTCGTGCCGGCCGCGATTGCGCTCGTGCTTGGCGACCGCAGCCTGGAAGCGGTGTGCATCGTGCTGCCGTTCCTCAAGCTGGTGCGCTATTCGCCGGCGCTGCGCTCGCTGCTGTCGGCGGTGCAGGCCGAGCGGCGCATCTTGATCGGCTGCCTCGTCATCCTGGCCGGCGCGGTGCTGCTGTTCGCCTCGCTGCTCTACGCGGTCGAGCGCGACGTCCAGCCGGACAAGTTCGGCACCATCCCGCATGCGATGTGGTGGGCGATCGTGACGCTCGGCACCGTCGGCTATGGCGACGTCGTGCCGGTGACGCCGCTCGGCCGCATCATCACGGTGTTCGCGATCATCTGGGGCTTTGCCATGATCGCGCTGCCGGTCGCGATCATCTCGACCGCGTTCGCCGAGGAGATCAAGCGGCGCGACTTCGTCGTCACCTGGGGCATGCTGGCGCGGGTGCCGCTGTTCTCGCATCTTTCGGCGTCCGAAATCGCCGACATCATGCGGCTGCTGCGCGCGCGCACGATCGAGTCCGGCGAGGTGCTGGTGCGGCGCGGCGATGCCGCCTCCTCGATGTATTTCATCACTGCCGGCGAGGTCGAGATCGAGCTGCCGACGCAATGCGTCAAGCTCGCCGACGGCACGTTCTTCGGCGAGATCGCGCTGCTGCATCGGACCAAGCGCTCGGGCACCGTGACCGCGACACGCAAGACCCGGCTGCTGGTGCTCGACGCGCAGGATTTCCACGCCTTGATCGCGCGGATGCCGGCGCTGGCCGCGCATGTCCGGACCATCGCCAAGGCGCGCATGGCCGATTCCGGCGACCTCGCCCTCGCCGAGCTGTCGCAGGCCGAGCACGACGACCAGACGGACGGGTAGGTCCGAACAACGAGTCCCGCTGTCATCCTCCCCCTCCAGGGGAGGGTCGCCTCGCGGGGAGCGAAGCGAGACGTGAGGCGGGGTGGGGTGATCTCTCCGGCAGCACCAGCATCCGTGGCTTCACCCCACCCCGCTCGCCCGCTTCGCGTGCGATCGACCCTCCCCCTCCAGGGGAGGGTGAGACCGAGATCGTCGCCCAACACAGATTGCCCATCAACGTCCTCGCTGCGGCGAGCGGGGAGTGGCGCAGCTACGAGCTTTATCTCATCTACCAACCAGTCAAACAGCCGGGCATGCACACGCGGTCCCGCGGCGCGGTCGCGCCCGGGGGATGCGGAAAGCATTCGCCCTCGAAACATGATGAGGGCGCAGGGAATGCCGGGTGAGGGCCTCACCCATGGCCCGCCTGCGAAAAAAATGCAGGCGGCAGGTACCACAGGCAAAGCCGGTTCGTCCGGCATTCCCTGCGCGGCGGTTTTAACGCTTATACGCGATCTCCTCGGTGCACCGGGCTTGTTGGCCACCGTGCGCGACGACGCGCTTCTCGCTCGCTGCCGCGGGGACACCAGCTTCGGGGTGTCAGGACCACGCGACTTCACGTCCGCAAGCGCATCATTCGTCCGCGCATGAAGCGCGCTGATGCCCTCACGTCCACCGCATTGCCGGCCCAACGTTTCGTGACGACGCGTACGCCCCTCATCCGGACCGGAACGAAGGGAGCATAGACATGATTTGCTGATTTTCGGAAGTGGTTTATTTTTGCGCGAAGCTCTTGAAATGAGCGATGATATTGAAGTCGCTGACGAAACGCGCCGTTCCGGCGAGCGCCGATCGGGGGGCGGCGGAGACCGATTTCGTTGCATGAAAGGCAGGGACGCTGCTCGTCGGGCAAATCAACGAACAGGAGGTCACGACCGAATTCGACCCCATCGCTCTGACCTGCGCGGCGCAGCAAGCCGGCGGCTGTCTGCGGTACAACGGCCATGGCGCTCAGGCGTTCGAGACGGCAGCTTGTGACCAGAGTGCACGTTGCAAACGCAAGCGTTACAGGTAAATCGCGCAACCTCGTTCTTCGAGCTCAGCGAACCAGTTCGGGCGTGAGATCGTCGTCACCCAGCGCAGATCAAGCTTTTCGAGACGTGAAAGCTTGAGCAGCGCTTCCGGCAAGGCGGCGACAGGGTTCCCTCTCAAGTCGATCTGCCGCAGCTCCACCATTGAACCGATCTCTTCCGGCAAATGGGTCAAGCTATTGTTCCTGAGATGCAGCTCACGCAGCCGCGTCAACTTGGAAATGGTCATCGGCAGAGTCGTCAGGCGATTGTCGGCTACGCGAAGTTCGAGAAGTCCTGACATCTCGGTAACCGCGTCGGGCAGTCTTTCGAATTCGTTTGCGCTGATGTTGAGGTAGCGCAACCGGGTAAGTCGCCCCAACGACGACGGAAGCTCTTTCAGCGCATTGTCGTGCAAGTACAGGAAGTCGCTCAGGCCGACGAGTTCGCCTAGCGCAGCCGGAACCTGCCGTAACAGATTGTGGCCCAGGTCCAGCGTTCTCAGGGCGCGTAGCTCGCCGACCCTGTCCGAGATCTCCACCAGGCGATTGTCGGCCAGCACGAGCGATTGCAGATTCGTCCGATCCCAGACATGATCCGGCACGGCGCCGAGCGCCTGTTTCCACAAGGACAAGTGCAAGTCCGACGCGTTCCTCACGGCCAGATCATGCCTCGACTTCACCCGGAGACCAAGGGCGGTTCTGATCCATCTCGGGCATTTCGGTCCGTGGCGGAAGTTTACGCGATCGAGGTTCAACTGTAAGCAAGCCGACAGTGACACGACAAGGCAGTTTCTGACCCGAAGCTGGCTGACCCGCCAGCCGGCGCGTAACTGGTGTTTACAAACTTGAACCGCAATTGCCGATGCAAATCTGGTGGGTTGGATTTCATGGGATCGATGCTTTGAGAACGGCAATTGCATTGCTGCTTGTTGCAGGTGCGCTGTCAGTGTCCGCACGGGCCGAGAACGACAAATTACGTCAAGTGGTCTCAAACCTCAAAGCCTGCGTCCGCACGCATGCACCAACGGCCAAAGCCGCTGGGGTTAAGACAGCAGGCGACGCCGTCAACTTCTTCATCGAGACATGCGGCCCACCGCCCAGTTATCTTGGGCCAGCAAACGTGGGCACGATCCCTCCTGGTCTGCTTCGGGGCGTCGTTCGCGATGAGTGGAATGCCTTCATTCAAGATGCGCAGCCTCGCTAGGACGTACGACGCGCTCTCTCCTTGTCATTGCGAGCGCAGCGAAGCATTCCAAACTGTCTCTCCGAAGGATTCTGGATTGCGTCGCTGCGCTCGCAATGACGCGCGCAGACATCGTGCTTCCAGGCGAGCCGCTCGCCACCGATCGCCTCACGCGAATTGCGCGAGGCCGTGGCCGACCGACCAGTTCTCCTTGGCGGCGTCGAGGATGGTCATGAACAGGTCCTCCGGCCTGATGCCGGGGCTGTCCCCGAGCAGGTCGGCGATGCGTCGGAACAGCGCCTTCTTCTGCTCTCGCGTGCGGGTGTTGAAGACGGTGATCTGGATGTAGACGAGATCGTCGCTGCGGTTGATGCCGAAGGCGTTGCCATAGCGGAAGTTGGAAGGATCGTGCTCGGTGATGGTCATGAACTGATCGTCCTCCGGCACGTCGAGCGCCTCGCGCATCGCCCGGTAGAGGCTGTCGAAGATCGCCTGCCGGTAGGCCTCCGGCTTGCCCGCGCGCAGCGAGATGTGAAGCAGCGGCATCCCTAGTCCTTTCATCCGTGATGTCGGCTGAGAGGTTAGATGCGGCGGTGCGGTTCGGGTATGCTGGGGATCGAGATATCAGTCATAATGGCTGGAAATGACCGAACACCCGCTCGACCTGGACGAGGTCCAGGCCTTCGTCCGTATCGCCGAGCTCGGCAGCTTCACCCGTGCCGCCGAGGCGATGCAGACGACCCAGGCCGCGATCAGCCTGAAGCTGCGGCGGCTCGAGAACCGGCTGGGGTGCCGGCTGATCGAGCGCACGCCGCGTCATGTGCAGCTCTCGGAGCGAGGCAGGGTCTTCCTCGATCCTGCCCGTCAGCTGCTGGCAGCGCACGACCGCGCGCTCGCGGTGTTCGCCGGCGTGCGGCAGCGTCTGATCATCGGCATCAGCGACCATGTCGCCGGGCCGGAGCTGCCGGCGCTGATCGCGCGCATGAACGACCATGATCCGCATCTCGTGGTCGAGATCCGCATCGGATCGTCGGCCGACCTGCTGCAGAGCTACGACCGGCGCGAGCTCGAGGCGGTGATCGTCCGCCTGCATGCCGGACGCAGCGATGGCGACCTCGTGGCCGAGGAGAAGTTCGGCTGGTTCGCTGGCCCGGATTGGGAGCCGCGCGCGGGCGAGCCGTTGCCGGTCGCGACCATGGCCGAGCCGTGCGGCGTGCGCGCGATGGCCGCGCAGCATCTCGATGCGGCCGGCGTGTCCTGGGCCGAAATCTTCGTCGGCGGCGGCGTTGCGGCGGTCGTCGCGGCCGTCACGGCCGGGCTCGGCGTTGCCGCACTCGCGCCGCGCATGCTGCCATCGGGCGCGGTCGATGTCGGCGCAAGGCTCGGATTGCCGGAGCTGCCCCGGCTGCCGGTCGTGCTGCACACGCGGGTGAGGGACGGCCGGGCGCGCGCGGCGCTCGATGCCCTCGTGGCGGCCTTCCGAAGCGCGGTGCGGGCGTGATGCATGCGGCGCGTGCCGCGGCGCAGGTGATGGAGCTTGGAGCTGAGATCAACTCCGAACGGTATTTCGGCGGACGGATTGATGTCCTGCTCGCGCGTGCCCGCGCGCAGATCTGATCGCTCTTGGAATTGGCTCCTCAGGGGTCGCCGGGGTGGAATTGACGTAAGCCTTATTCCGCAATGCGGGATGTGACACTCGTGTCACAGTTACGGTTATACCGACTCCAAAATATAATATGACTATTCAAGGGCGCCCTGGTGCTTGCTAGGATTGCCATCCAATCTCAGGTTGACGAAATCGCTCCTCGAATGAGCGGCGGCCGGGGTTGAGCCGTGGGGAAGCGCGTGCCGGGACGAAGGCTCTGGGCCGGACGCGACAGAACAACATCCAGAGCCTGGGGACGCTGCGAGGAGCAGGAAAAATGAGTGGGTTTGCGACGACCGCGCGCATGTGCGGCGTAGGGATTGCCTTGTCTTGTTTGTTGGGTGGCGGTGGTGCGGTCGCGGCCGATCTGCCGATGAAGGCGCCGCCGATTCCCTATGCGGGTGTCGATGATTTCTGGACGCGGCCGTATCTGTTCGGCGATCTCGGCCGGACCAGGCTGAAGGAGCAGGGCATCTCGCTCGCGCTCACGCTCGGCGACGAAGCCGTCACCAATCTGTCGGGTGGCTCGCGCAACACCGCGGCCAATGCCGGGCAATTGTGGTTCGAAGCCAAGTTCGACATGGCCAAGCTCGCCGGCATCCAGGGCGGCATGATTGGCGTGACGCTGGTCGATCGCTTCGGCAAGAATCTCAACAGCGAGGCCGGCATTCCGGCGCTGCAACTGACCAACGAGGTGTTCGGCCGCGGCAACATCCTGCGCCTCACCGAATTCTACTATCAGCAGAAGCTGTTCGACGACCGCCTCGTGCTCAAGGGCGGCCGGCTGCCGGTCGGCTCCGACTTCTTCTTCGGCCAGTGCGAGTTCATCAACCTGACCTTCTGCGGCGGCCAGCCGGGCAACATCCAGGGCGGCTACATCTACAATTGGCCGGTGAGCCAGTGGGCCGGCGTCGTGCACTACAACTTCACCAAGGAATGGAAGCTGTCGGTCGGCGTCTACGACGCCAATCCGAACTATCTGACGACGTCGGACGCCGGCGTCTACCTCGCGCCGGGCATTCCGCGCTCCACTCCCGCCTCGGGCGTGCTGGTGCCGGTGGAAGTGGTGTGGGAGCCGAGCGGTCCGCTGAACGGCACCTGGCGCTTCGGCGGCTGGTATGACAGCGCGTCGACGATCGACGGCGGCTTGCCCGGCATCGTCGCCGTCGTCCCCGGTGGTCCCGGCGTGGGAGATCAGAATCTCAGCAGCCAGCGCGGCCGCTACGGCTTCTACGAATCGATCCTGCAGCGGCTGACGGTCGAGGGTCCCAAGGCGCAGGGCTGGTACACCTTCCTCAACACCAGCGTCGCCGATCACCGCACCTCGTATCAGGACTACCAGATCTCCTGGGGCGTCAAGCACACCGGCACCTTCTCGTTCCGTCCCGACGACGAGGTCGGCTTCGCGGTCGGCACGACGCATGTCAACTCGGCGGCGCTGACGCCGAATGCCGGCGGCAACGAGGTGCCGATCGAGGCCTGGTATGGCTGGCAGGCGACCGGCTGGATGAACCTGAAGTTCGACGCCCAGTATGTCATCAATCCGGGCGGACGCGGCTTCAACGCCGCCGGCTTGAAGACCGGCAATGCGGTGGTGCTCGGCCTGCGGACGGTCGTGCACTTCTGATCCTGTGATGTGAGCCGACGGGGCGGGTGTGCAGCATCCGCCCCATCTGCGCGAGGCGTCTCGGCTGTCCCGGCTCGCCGATCCGATGCGGAGCTGGCGTATCCTACCCATCCGGGTGGGCCGCGATGCGATGACGTCGATTGACTCTTTCGCATTGCGACACGACATCTCCTGGACCGCGACGCCGAGCTGCCAGGAGACCGCCATGACCGCAACAGACACCCATCCCGTCGCCGGCCGACGCCTGGGCGACGAGGTCGTGGACTGGCTCACCAACGGCACCCGCGACGAGCGCTTCATCGACAACATCTTCGGGCAGATGTGCAACCGGCTGCAGCGTGCCGGCATTCCGGTGAAGCGGGCCTCGCTGCACGTCCAGATCAATCATCCGCAGTGGCTCGGCGCGCGCATGCTGTGGAGCGACGGCATGGAGGGCGCCGACATCGCCCGCGTCGACTACGACGTCCGCGAGCGCTCGGAATACATCGGCAGTCCCGCCAGCGAAATCCATGAGGGCGTCGAGGAGATCCGCGAGAACCTCGCGCGCGACCCCGAGCTCGGCCGTCGGCACGCGATCTATGACGAGATGCGGGCGCAGGGCCTGACCGACTATGTCGCATGGCCGATGTATCACACGCTGGGCAAGCGCCACATCGTCACCTTCGCGACCGACCGGCGCGGCGGCTTCGACCAGGCGCATATCGATGCGCTGTTGCGGCTCGTGCCGGTGCTGGCGCTGGTCAGCGAGATCCGCGTCAAGAACCGCTTGGCGCGGACCCTGCTCGAAACCTATGTCGGGCCGCATGCCGGCGAGATGGTGCTGGCCGGCGCCACCCGGCGCGGCAGCGGCACCACGGTGCGTGCCGCCATCATGATCTGCGACCTCCGGGACTTCACCCGCATCTCCGATAACTGGCCGCGCGACGACGTCATCGATCTGCTCAACAGCTATTTCGATGCCATGGTGGAGCCGATCACGCAGCACGGCGGCGAGATCCTGAAGTTCATCGGCGACGGCCTGCTGGCGATCTTTCCGCTCACCGAGCCCGCTGCCTGCGCCAACCTGCTGCACGCCGTGAGCGGCGCCCGCAAGGCGATGACCGAGCTGAACGCGCGCAACGGCGAGACCGGCCGCGCGCCGCTGAACTACGGCATCGGTGTCCATGTCGGCGACGTCATGTATGGCAATATCGGCTCGCGCACCCGGCTGGATTTCACCGTCATCGGCCCCGCGGTCAACATGGCCTCGCGCATGGAGGCGTTGACCAAGCAGGTGGGCCGGCCGGTGCTGCTGTCGCGCGATTTCGCCGAGCTCGTCGAAGGCCCGTTCGCGCTGGAGCGCGTCGGCGAATTCCCGGTGCGCGGATTCAACGACCCGATCGAGCTGTTTTCGTTCGATGGGTAGGGCATTCAGTAGGGTGGGCAAAGGCGCAGCCGCGCTGTCTCCACGTTCGAGATCGTGGTGGCGCCGTGCCCATCATCCTGCTGATGAGTTCGTGGAAAGACGGCGGGCACGCAGCCGCCTGCTGCTTTGCCCACCTTACGCGGACTTCTCCGCCGTTCACGCCTCGTCCAAAAACGGCGCCACAACCTCGCGCGTCTCAGCGCTCGTCACCACCGGCACGATCTCGAACGTCATGCCGGAGTCGCGAGCATTGGAGAGAATCCATTGCTGCAGCAGGCGGGCGTCGTCGCATTCCATCAATTGGAAGCAGCGGTCGAAATTGGGTTCGATCCAGCTGCCGAGATATTTCAGCCCGTCGGGAAACGTGATGCCGGGATCGCGGACGCGGCGATAGACCGGGATCGGATCGCGGTCCTTGAAACGTTCGATCACCATGAACAGCATGCGCGCCTCCGTCCTGACGTGCACGCATTGTGCGGTGAATCGGTGCGGGGTGCCAGCCCGGGGGGACATCGTTCGCCTGACGGACGAGGCCGCGATGGCCTCGTGGACGAGACGCCTTTCCCTGGCGCAGTCCTTGCTTCTGCGAGGGAACTCGCATCCAACGGGAAGAGAAACCCATGAAGAAGGCACGTCTCGTCGCGTACGCTCTGGTTGCAGCGGTGCTGGCCGCACCCGCCTTCGCGGAGGAGCTGACCGGCACCTTGCAGAAGATCAAGGAGACCGGCGCGATCACGATCGGCTACCGCGAAACCTCGCTGCCGTTCTCCTACATCGACGACAACCAGAAGCCGCTCGGCTTCGCGCTCGACATCTGCAACAGGATCGTCGACGAGATCAAGGCGACGCTGACGCTCGACAGGCTGGAGGTGAAGCTGACGCCGGTGTCGTCGGCGACCCGCATTCCGCTGATCGCCAACGGCACCATCGATCTCGAATGCGCCTCGACCACCAACAACATCGAGCGCCAGCGGCTGGTGTCGTTCTCGCCGACCTATTTCCTCACCGCCAACCGCTTCGTCGCCAAGGCCGCGAGCGGCCTCAAGACCATCGACGACCTCAAGGGCAAGACCGTCGCCTCGACATCGGGCACCACCAACATCAAGCAGCTCTTCGAGGCCAACACGGCGCGCCAGCTCGGCATGAACGTGCTGACGGCCAAGGACAATGCCGAAGGTTTTCTGATGGTCGAGAACGGTCGCGCCGACGCCTATGTGATGGACGACATCCTGCTCGCGGGCCTGGTGGCCAGCGCGAAGACGCCGTCGGACTTCGTGATCTCGACCGATCAGTTCTCGATGCCGGAGCCCTATGGGATCATGCTGCGCAAGGACGATCCGGCCTTCAAGGCCGTCGTCGACCGCGCCGCCACGAAGCTCTATACGAGCCCGGAGATCGCGGCCTTGTACGCCAAATGGTTCATGGCGCCGGTGCCGCCGAAAGGCGTCAACTTCAACTTCCCGATGACATCCGCGCTGCAGAAGGCGTTCGCGCATCCGAGCGACAGCGGCGATCCCAAGGCCTATTAGTATCTTCGGCTTATGTCATACGGCGTATCGACAGGATGGGATGAGGCCGGCGCTCGCGCGGGTCTCGTCCCGCGCTACTGCCCCGAGGGCGTGCGCAGCCCGTGCCAGGCGTCGCGCACCTGGTGGTAGTGAACCTCGGGCAGGTAGTCCGGCGTGTTCAAATTGAGATTTTTGACGTCGAGCCGGCCGATCGCGCTGAGCAGCGTGTAGGAGGCGATGACGCGGTCGCGCTGGGCGCCGATCAGCCGCGCCTTGGCCTGGATCAGGTCGGCCTGCGAGTTGAGCACGTCGACCGTGGTGCGCTGGCCGCCCTGGGCCTCGCGCGAGACGCCTTGCAGCGCGACGGTGGCGGCCTTTACCTCGGCCTCGGAGGCGCTGACGGCGACCTTGGCGCCTTCATTGGCGACCCAGGCGCTGACCACCGCGGTGCGCGCCTGGTTGCGGACCTGGTCGAGCACGAGGCGGCTCTGCGCCGCGAGCTCCTTGCTCTGGCGGGTCTGCGACGCCGCCGTGCCGCCGTCATAGATAGGCGCGGTGACGCTGCCGACGATCGAGGCCTGGTCGGTGCCGAAGGTGCCCAGCGTCTGATCCGAATCGCGGCTGCGGCTGACACCGCCCTGCAGGGTCACGCTCGGCAGCAGCGCGCCCTCGGCGACCTTGATCGAGGTCGAGGCCGCGTCGACGTCGAAGCTCGCCGCAGCCACGGCCGGATTTTCCTTGTTGCCGAGCGCAATCGCGTCCTCGCGGCTGCGCGGCAGCAGGCGATCGATCGGGTCGGCCGCGCGCAGCTGGCCTGGCGCCATGCCGATGACCTGGGCATAGGTCGCCTGGCTGATGGCGAGGTTGACCTCGGCGGCGTTGAGATCGGACAGGCCGCGCGACAGCCGCGCCTCGGCCTGCGAGGCGTCGGTCGGCGTGACGTCGCCGGCATTGAGGCGGCGCTGCGTGACGGAGAGCGTCTCGCGCAGGAAGGCGACGTTGGAGCGCTGTGCCTCGACCAGCGACTGGTTGGCGAGCACGTTGGTGTAGGCGGTGACGGCGTCGAGCAGCACGCCCTGGCCGACATTGCGCAGCGCCTCGCGGCCGGACTGCACCTGCAGCTCCGCCATGCGCACGCTGTTGGCGGTGCGGAAGCCGTTGAACAGCGTCTGCGTGACGGTCACGCCGATGGTCCAGGGCTTCAGCGTCGCGGTCTGGATCGTGTTGTTGGGGAGCAGGTTGCGCACGGCCTGCAGGCCGGCGCCGAGGCTCGCGATCAGTTGCGGACGATAGCCGGCCAGCGCCTGCGGCACGTTCTCGTCGGTCGCGCGCTGGCGCGCGCGCTCGGCATTGAGCGCCGGGTTGGTCTGATAGGCCTTCGCGAGCGCGGCCGCGAGATCCTCGGCGCGCACGGGCGAGCAGACGACGAGGCTGGCCGCGAGGGTCAGGCCGAGGCCGATCCTTCGCGCACGCACCTCGCCGACGCCAAATTCCTTGGCTCGACCCACCATCCGACTCCGCCGCGTCCCACTGTCTTAACCAGTTGTTTACCTGTTTAGGGCGGATGGCGGCCACACACAAACCGCGGATGTGGAATCCGGCAGGCTTTTCCATGGTTTGTTGTGTCGTGCTCGCCACAGACCGTTTGTCGCAGTGCTGCGACATGGCCGCACGGATACGCGCTCGGTAGGCGGGTGAGGGGCACCCGTGGACATCAGAGGCAGATCGATTCGTTCAGCTGCGAGTGACCCGCAGCAATCTCACCGGTTCTTGTTCACCGGCTTGCGCTTCTCGATGAAGGCAGCCATGCCCTCGGCGCGGTCCTCCAGCGCGAAGGTGGCGTGGAACAGGTTGCGCTCGACATTCATGCCTTCGGAGAGCGGGGTCTCGAAGGCGCGGTTGACGGCCTCCTTGGCCATCGCCGCCGCCGGGCGCGACATCGCCGCGATCTTCTCGGCCGCAGCCATCACCTCGTCCATCAGCCTGTCGGCCGGCACGATGCGGCTGACGAGGCCGGAGCGCTCGGCCTCGGCCGCATCCATCATGCGGCCGGTGAGGCAGAGGTCCATCGCCTTGGCCTTGCCGATCGCGCGCGTCAGGCGCTGGGTGCCGCCGATGCCCGGAATGGTGCCGAGCGTGATCTCGGGCTGGCCGAATTTCGCGGTATCGGCGGCGATGATGAAGTCGCACATCATCGCGAGCTCGCAGCCGCCGCCGAGCGCGTAGCCCGCGACTGCGGCGATGGTCGGCTTGCGGCAGCGCGCGACGCGGTCGCCGCCGATCGCGGTGAAGTCGCTCGAGAACATGTCGATGAAGCTCTTCGGCTGCATCTCCTTGATGTCGGCGCCGGCGGCGAACGCTTTCTCGCTGCCGGTGATCACGATGCAGCCGATGGCGTCGTCGGCCTCGAGGTCGTCCACGGCGGCGGCGATCTCGCGGAAGACGCCGAACGACAGCGCGTTGAGCATCTTCGGCCGGTTCAGGGTGATGACACCGACCGCGCCTTTGCCTTCGACGATGATGTGCTCGTAGACGCTCATGATCCCACCCCGAGAAATCAAAACAGCGGGCAATGTGCCCGCTGGATCGATGCGCATCAAGTAGGTGCGGCGCCGCGCGGCGCCTCAGATCATGAACATCCGCGCCGCCGAGCCCAGGGTGAGCAGGGTGCCGCAGGCGATGAAGATCTTGCCGATGATCGAGGCCTTGTCCCAGCCGGAGCTGTCGTCATTGCTGACCGTGACCATGTTCACGGTGACGTCCGAGGCCGCCGGCGCATCGCTCGGCGCGGCGTCGGTCGATTGCGCCGCAGGTGCGGCCTGAGCCTGGGCTTCGGCCGGCAGCGGCGCCGGGAAGCCGTCCTGCTTCGCCGCCGGAGCGCTCTCGGACCCCACCGGCAAGAACGGACTGTAGCTCTGCTGTTCGGCCGCGCGCGCGAATCCAGTGCCAACGAGGCCCAGAACGAACGCGGCGGCAATGATCAATGCTGAACGTCCACTGGCTTGGATCGTCATCGTCGGCTTTCTCCCCATCCCGCCAGCCCAAGCCGGAGTGAGACCCCGACAGATGTCGAGAACGGGGCAGAAAATGGGTATCTTCCTGCCGCTCACGGCAAAAGCTGGGCGCCGCCGCACTTTGCGACGCTGCCCATCAAACCTGATCATGCACCTCGCGATTCGGTGCTATGGAGCGGTTCCAAGACTTGCCCGGTGGCGTGCTCTCGGTGTGGCGTAACTCGGATGGTTCCGAGGCCAAAGTCCTCATCACGAATTAGTGATGAGGATGGAGCGAGAGTAACAAACTGAGTGTTTCGGGCGAATTGCTGGGGGTGGAGCGGAGTTGCGCGAGCGTGACGACGAGTGGACGGGCTGGATGCGCCAGGCCGTCGCCGGTGACGACGAGGCCTATCATCGCCTGCTGAGGGCGATCACGCCCGTGCTGCGCGCGGCATCACGGCGCGGGCTGGCGCGCGCCGGTCAGCCCCCCGACCAGGCCGAGGACATCGTGCAGGAAATTCTGTTGGCGGTTCACCTGAAGCGGCACACCTGGGACGTCGACGCGCCGTTCGCGCCCTGGCTGTTCGCGATCGCGCGCAACAAGCTGATCGACATGCTGCGCCGGCGTGGCCGGCGGGTGTTCGTCGACATCGACGATTTCTCGGAGACGCTGGCCGACGCGCCGCCGGCGCCCACCGTCTCGGCCAGCGAGGTCGAGGCGCAGCTGAAGACGTTGCCGCAGCGTCAGCGCGACGTGCTGCAGTCGATCGCAGTCGAGGCCGCCTCGATCAAGCAGACCGCGGAGAAGTTTTCGATGAGCGAGGGCGCGGTGCGGGTGGCGCTGCACCGGGCGCTCGCAAGCCTCACGGCCAAGCTACGGGATACCTGACCATGGACACCGATCAGCTCATCCGCACCCTCGCGGCCGACAATGCGCAGCGCGCGCAGCCGGTCGGCATCGTGCTGGCGCTGGCCCTGATGGCGGCGACGCCGGTATCGACCGCGATGCTGCTCATCGGCCTCGGCGTCCGGCCGGACATCTGGCTCGCGGTGCGCAATCCGTTCTTCGACCTGAAGTTCGTCGTCACCACGGCGCTGGCGATCCCGGCGCTGATCATCGGGCTGCATCTGTCGCGCCCCGAAGCCTCGCTGCAGGGCTGGAGCTGGCTGCTGATCGCGCCGATCGTCGTCCTCATCGGCGGCATGGCGGCGGAGATGATGCTGCCGCAGCGCACGCCGATGATGGCGCGGCTGGTCGGCCACAATTCGATGGTGTGCATGAGCGCCATTCCCGTGCTGTCGCTGCCGCTGCTGGCCGCCGCGCTGTTCGGCCTGCGCCATGGCGCGCCGTCGCGTCCGGCGATGACGGGTGCGATCGCCGGCCTGGTCTCGGCGGGCATCGCGGCGACGCTCTATGCCGCGCATTGCACCGACGACTCGCCGCTGTTCGTGGCGACCTGGTACACGGTGGCCGCGCTGATCGTGGCCGGGCTCGGCGCGCTCATCGGCGCAAGGGTCCTGCGCTACTGAGGGGGCTGCGCGACAAGCGAGGTCGCGACTACGCCTGCATCGGCGCCGCGGCGTCCTGCACGCGGTGGAAGCGCAACACCTGCTGCGCGGTGGACCGCCGGAGCCGCTCATAGGTCGCCTTGCAGGCGTCGAGATCGGCCGGCGCGGTGGTGGCGAGCTCGTCGCGCATCAGGATGATCGATCTCACCGTTGGCCAGGACAGACCTGCGACCTTGGCAAGGATCATCACGCCCTCGGCGCGGCTTTCGATCATGATGCTTTCGGCGACCGCGACCGGCACGTTGGCCATGGCCGCGACGGCGGCATTGGCCTCGTCGAACTTGCGCTGCTCGGTGAACTGCACGACGAGACGGTCGTCGAGCCGGCCCTCGGCATGCAGCGAGCGCACCAGCGCGTGCGCGATCTCGGTCTGGCTGGTCAGCGCCACCGCGCTCGATCGCGCCCGCCGGCCCGCCATGCGCACCGCCGAGGAGACCTCCTGCGCGAGCTTCGGATTTGCCGCCTCGAGCCGCGTGCGGACGGTGGCAGACGCCTTGGCGACCAGCTTCAGATAGAGGTGGCGCGGCAGATTGGGCCGCATGGCGAGGCACGCGACGAGGTTTTCGTCCAGCGCGGCGCGATCGACCAGCGTGTCGAGGCTGGTCCCCGAGACGTCGGCGCCGGGATTGCTGACGGTGCTGTGAACGACCTCGTCGTTGCCGCGCCTGAGCAGGATGTCGGTGACGGCGTGGCTGAGCACGCGCCGGAGCGAGATCGCGAGCAGATGCGCCTGGCTCTTGGTCTCGGCTGTGCGGATCAGCGCGGCCTCGTCGAGCCGTTCCGACTTCGACAGGACGGGGCCTGCGACATCGATGGCGTCGTCATCCGCCAGCCGGTGCAGCGTCCGCGGCGGCGCCGACGCAAGCGGCGCAAGCCGGCGCGCGAGCAGGGCGCGGGCCGAGATCTCGATGTGGTCGATCAGGCATTCGAATACGTCGTCGAACAGCGCGACCTGGTCATCGGCGAAGTCCGTCGCGCCGTCGACGAACAGGTCCGTCACCTTGCGCAGGGTCTCGACCCGCCGCGCGACGGTGCCGTGCGCGAGCGTGTCCTCGAGCTCGTCGAGCAGGCTTTCGTTCGGGGTGGGTTTCGGGGGCATGCCGGGATGGCTCAGGCGCTGGTGACGCGATTGCGGCCCTGCGCCTTCGAGTCGTAGAGCGCCCGATCGGCCCGGGCGAGCAGCGAATCGGCGGTCTCGTCGCCGCGCGGGGCGGCCACGCCGGCCGAGAACGTGACCTGCAGGCCGGTCGAGAACGCACTCCAGTCGAGGCCGGCGATGATCTGGCGCAATCGTTCGGCGAGCCGCGCGGCGGCGTCCGCCGGCGCGCCCGGCAGCACCAGCAGGAATTCCTCGCCGCCGTAGCGGCCGAAGCGGTCGCTGCCGCGAATGTTGGCGAAGATCGTGATAGCGAAGGTGCGCAGCACGTCGTCGCCGGTCGGATGACCATGCGTATCGTTGATGCGCTTGAACCAATCGAGATCGATCAGCACGACCGAGCAGGGCTGGCCGCCCTGCCGCGCCTGCGCCATCTCCTCGTCCAGCACATCCATGATCGAGCGCCGGTTCAGCGCGCCGGTGAGCTCGTCGATCTCGGCCAGCTCCTCGATGCGGCGATAGGCTTCCTTGAGCTTCTGTCCGCGCTGGTACAGCGTCTCGCGCAGCGCGCTGGAGAAGATGCCGAGGAACATGCAGCCGGCGATGGTGAGGAGGAAGACCAGGAGCGTCGCGAGCCGCTCGAGGCCGCTGTCGTGCGGCATGCCGAGCGGCTTGTCGGTGAGCAGGAACAATCCCGCCAGCCCGATCGCGAGGAACGTCCAGCAGATCGCGCTCTGGCGCGGCGTCGCGCGCAGCGAGGCGAAGGCGACGACGATGTACAGCGTGCACAGGAACAGGATGCTGACTTCGGGCGCGATGTAGCAGAACGCGACTGTGATCATCATGCTGGCGAGCGATTGCGGCACCACGAGGTAGTGGTCGCGGAAACGGTCGTTGAAACCGCTCTCCGACAAAGCGGTCCACAGCGCGACGGTGAGAACGCCGATCGCTGCGTAGGCTGGCGCGATCGTGACCGGGACGGTGCCCGCCTTGGCGTAGATCAGCAGGATGACGGCGTCGATCAGGTAGCATCCTGCGACCAGCGCCAGCATCTGCCGGCGCCGCCCGGCACGACGCGCGCGCAGGTCGCTGGACGGAGACGGCTGCGCGTCCCCGGCCTCAGCGACATTCGGACTGGGAAAAGGCGGTGCCGTCGTGCCCATGTGCTCGCGATTCTTCGTCGTTGGCTCAAAATCTACGTGGGAAAGCATTTAACTTTGGTATCTATGGGCATGGACGAAGAGGCCGCCGGCGTCGTGCTGCGACGGGGAATCTACGGCTTTCAGGGCGCGCAGTTGGCGGGAACGGGCGGAACATGGTAGGCGGGAACCCGCTGGTCGCGATCGACCTGGGCGCTGCAGCGAAATCTGCAAGTCTGTGCGCCAACTCACATTTCGGGACGTATCTTTCCGGTATTTTGAAGATTTTTGCGGTTGTATTCGAACCGCGACGTCAATCCTCCAGACCAATCTTGCGAGACGGCCATTGAGCGTGACAGCAGCGGCGTCAGATGAAACCCTGATTGCCCGGATCGCTCAAGGCGACCGGCTCGCCATGCAGGTGCTGTACGGACGGCACCATGTCAGGGTGTACCGTTTCGGGCTCCGGCTCGTGCGGGACGAGCAGGTCGCGGAAGACCTCATCAGCGAGGTCTTTCTCGACGTGTGGCGTCAGGCCGGCAAGTTCGAGGGCCGTTCTGCCGTCTCCACCTGGCTTCTGGCGATCACGCGGTTCAAGGCCCTGTCGGCACTTCGGCGCCGGAAGGACGTTGAGCTGGAAGACGAGGCCGCGAACGCGATCGAGGATACCTCCGACGATCCGGAGGTCGCGGTCCAGAAGAAGAATACCGGCGAAGCATTGCGCAAGTGCCTGACGGCGCTTTCGCCTGATCACCGGGAGATCGTCGATCTCGTCTACTACCACGAGAAGTCCGTGGAGGAGGTGGCCGAGATCGTCGGAATTCCGGAAAACACCGTCAAGACGCGCCTGTTCTATGCGCGCAAGAAATTGGCCGAACTCCTGAAAGCGGCCGGCATTGAAAGAGGCTGGCCATGATGGCTTTGAGCAAGATGCTGGAGCAAGAGCCCGGAGAGATCGAACTCCTGCTGCCGTGGTACGCCGCCGGCACCCTGAACGCGCGCGACATGCGCCGGGTCGAGGAGGTGCTTGCCCACGATGCCGATCTCGCCAGGCAGTATGCGGAGATCCAGAAGGAATATGCCGAGACCATCGCGCTGAACGAAAGCCTCGGCGCGCCCTCGATGCGCGCGATGCAGAAGCTGTTCGCGGCGATCGAGGCGGATCCGGTGCAGAAGCCTGCCGCGCCGCGCGGCTTCAGCGCGCGGCTGATGGATTTCTTCGACAGCCTGTCGCCGCGGACCTTGGCGTGGACCGTCAGCCTCGGCGCGCTGCTGGTGCTGGCGCAGGCCGGCGTGATCGGCGCCGTGCTGATGCGCTCGCAGACCGCGACCTATCAGACCGCCTCGGTCGAGGACAAGAACGCAGCTCCCGAGCCCGCGAGCAAACCGATGGCCGCGCCGCCGCCGCCGCCGAGCGCTGCTGCGCCGGCCCCGGCGGAGCGGACGCCCGAGAGCATGACGCGTTCGCGGATGGCCGAAGCACCGGCCCCGGCCGCTCCGCTGATCCGCGGCCTTGGACCGCAGGTCGCCGGATCGACCGCGCCCGCCTATGCGCTGGTGCGGTTCGCGCCGAATGCGCGCATGGCCGACATCTCCGCGTTGCTCGACAGCTACCAGGCGTCGATCGTCGAGGGCGCCAGAGGCGGCCTGTTCAAGCTGCAACTCGGCGATCGGCCGCTGTCGAAGGCCGAGGCCGACAGCCTGATCGGCCGTCTGGCGCGAGAGAAGATCGTCAGCCTCGCGGTGGCCGCGCAATAGGCCCGCGCCGTCCGAACGTCATTCGGAGGCTCCATGTCGTCCACTTCGCCGCTACAGTTCGCCAGATCGGTCGCGATACTGATTGTCGTCGCAATGCCTGCTTTCGCCGGTGGCGACCTCAGTGCCCATGCCCAAGCGATGATGCGTTCGCCCAACATCAACATCCCGAGCCGGGTGCCGAGCATCAACCCGGGCACCGCGATGCGTGTGCCGCCGCCGACCGGGATGGCCGCGCGCCCGACCTTGCCCAATGCGCGATTTGCACCGAACCTGCAGGCGTCCTGCAACCCGGCGGATCGCAGCGTGTCGGGTGAATGTCTCGACCGCCGGTCGGTGACGGGGGACGGGCAGGGCCGGCAAGCCCAAGGAAGATTGGACAAAGGCAGGTCCGCCAAGGTGACGCAACGGCGCGAGCCTAAGGCTGCGGCCGCTGGCGATCCGCGGGCCGTCGCCAACGAGATCGTCGCCGAGATCGATGACGGTCTCTCGATCGACCAGGCCGACGCGCTGGCGCGCCGCCATGGCCTGCAGCGCATCAGCTCGCAGCGCTTTCCGCTGATCGGCGCCACCATCGGTCTGTTCAGGATCACCGATCGCCGCTCGGTGCAAGCGGTCAGCCGTGCGCTCGCGGCAGATGCCAGGGTGCGTTCGGTGCAGCCGAACTACCGCTATACGCTGCAGCAGCAGAGTGCGCCGCCTGTCGAGGGCGATCCGGCGCAATACGCGCTGGCGAAGCTGCGGCTGCCGGAAGCGCACAGGCTGGCCGAGGGCGCCAACGTCACCATCGCCGTGATCGATTCCGGGGTCGATCTCAAGCACCCGGAATTCGCCGACGCGTCGTTCGACGCGTTCGACGCGCTCGGCGGCGACGAGGGACCGCATGCGCACGGCACGGGCATCGCCGGCGTGATCGTGTCGCACAAGCGGTTGATGGGCAGCGCGCCCTATGCACGCATCATCGCCGTCCGCGCCTTCGGCATGGCCAAGAAAGGCGGCGGGCCGGAGAGCAGCTCCTATGTGATCCTGAAGGCGCTGGACTACGCGGCCCTGCATGGTGCGCAGATCGTCAACATGAGCTTCGCCGGCCCGAAGGATGCGGTGATCGAGCGCGCGATTGCGGCGGTCGCTTCCAAGGGCGTCGTGATGGTCGCTGCGGCCGGCAATGCCGGGGCCAAGTCGCCGCCGCTCTATCCTGCGGGCAATCCGAACGTCATCGCCGTCAGTGCGACCGATGACAGGGATCAGTTGCTGCCGGCGTCGAACCGCGGCAATTACATCGCGCTGGCCGCGCCCGGCGCCGAGATCTTCCTGCCGGCGCCGGACGGAAAATATCAGATCATCTCGGGCACCTCGTTTTCCGCGGCCTATGTCAGCGGGCTTGCGGCGCTGGTCCTGGAGCGCAATCCGGCGCTGAAGCCGGAGATGGTGCGGACCGTGCTGACCGGGACCGCGCGCGATCTCGGGACGCCCGGACGCGACGATCTGTTCGGGGCAGGGCAGGCGGATGCCCTGGCGGCGGTCCAGGCCGTGGTCTCGCCACAGGATGCGCCTGCTGCTGCTGTGCCTTCCGCGGGGCTGCAAACGGAGCCCGCGGCGGCCCGCGAGTTGCGCCCGGCGCCGGCCGCGGTGACCGAGGCATCTCCAGCCGGCGACGCGCTTCGGCCGGCGCAGCAATGACGCCAACGTTTTCGTGAACGTTCCGAAATTCTCCCGCTCGCTTTGAACGTGCAGCGGGGCGGTCACGACAGAAAGCATGTGGGAGCGGTGATCCCCTCCCCAAGGCTATATACGGCGCGAGCGCCCATCCACCCCAAGCGCCCATATGGCTCGACCCGTCCGGTTGTCCCCCCGGACGGGTCTTCCATTTCTGGGTCAGGTCAAATCCCGGCGACATTGATATCCGGCAGTGTTCGCCCGCCCGATGGGCACATCTTCGGGTTGTCAGGCGATGTCGTTGGCCGCGCTCGCGTGGCTGCACTAGGCCGGATTCCGAAAAAGCACGGAGAAAATTTCCGCACGACTACGGTTTGGCCGCCAAACAACATGGCATTAGCTAGACTTTGTTAACCTTTTCCACAAAATATTCACGTCACGTTGCGTTGATTCGTGCCGAGTGCGTCCGTCCCCTTATCTCACGGGCTCCCCCATGACACATCGACCGGACGTGGCTTGCAGCCGCGAACTGGCTGCACGCTGGTGCGCGCTCGCCGAAAGGCGCCTGGACCATCTGACCGAGCTGTTCCAGAGCGGCCGCTGGCGCCGCTACTACACCGAGCAGTCGCTCCTCGACGATATCCGGCACGCCAAGGCCGCGGTGCAGACCTGGCAGGCGCTATCCCGCGCCGAACCCGAGCAGGTGAGCATCGTGCCGAGCCAGCGGCCGGCTGCGATGGTGGCTGCGCCACCCGCTCCCGTGCGCCCCGCCGAGCCGGAGCCGATCAAATTCCGTCTCCACGAGAATCATCCCATCGAGCGGCGCCCCATCGCGCTGCCGCCCTCGCTCGAAACCATCCTTGCGGAGTCCAAGATCATCGTCGAGCCCGAGATCGAGCTGGCCGCGGATGATCTGGAACCGGACGACGTCATCGAACCGGACTATGTGGCCGAAGATGCCATCGCGCCGGAGCCGGCCGTCGCGCCGCCCCGCATCGACATGTTCGCCCTGGAGCAGGCTTTGAGCATCGGCATTCAATCCGACGCCGAGTATGACGAGCCGGTGGTCGATCTCGACGCCATCGAGCGCCGCTATCCCGCGCTGGCGGTCGCGTTCTAGGCGCAGGGCGAGCTCCAGACCCAAACCGCATCGCAGCCAAGGGGGCCGCAAGCCGCCCTCAATCCGGTCACTTGATTTCAAGACCGAATAGTCCATATATCGGTGATGAGCCGCCAGACTCCGATGCAGTTGCCGCGTGGGCGCCCGCGAAGTTTCGACATGGACGCCGCTGTCGAGCGGGCAATGGGTGTGTTTTGGTCGCGTGGCTATCACGCGACGGCGCTGCCTGATCTTCTTCAGGCGACGAAGCTCTCGCGTGGCAGCCTCTACGCCGCGTTCGGTGACAAACACTCGCTGTTCCTGCTCGCGCTTGACCGTTACATCGCCGATGCCCTGGCCCGGATGGATACCGAGCTCGACCCAAGCAGGGAGCCGGTCGACGGCCTGCGGGCCTATCTTGCCGGCTACGTCGACCGCACGCGCGGGGCCAATGGTCGGCGCGGCTGCCTGCTGGTGGCGACAGCCATGGAGCTTGCTGGCCAGGACGCCGAAGTTGGTCGGCGCATCGCGAGTTTCTTCAAGGCCATGGAGGTCCGGGTGGCGGATGCACTGTCCCGCGCGAAGATGGCGGGCAAGCTGGCCGATGGTGTCGAACCTTCGAGTGCCGCGCGAATTCTCGTCTGTTTCGTTGAGGGGCTGCGCGTGGTCGGCAAGACGGGGCCGACGCCGATCACATCGCAAGCCACCGTTGACGCGCTTCTCGACCGCTTCATTCGATAGAGACCGTTGAGCGCCTTGCTTTCGAGTCGCCTATATCTGGACCGATCAGTCCTTAAATGGAGAATGCCATGACCATGGTCCAGATTCTCTGTTCGGTGGCCGTTCCCTTGCTGTGGGGCTATCAGTTCGTCGTCATCAAAGTGGGGGTGACGGAGTTTCCGCCGCTGTTCTTTCTCGCGCTTCGATTTCTGGCCATCGCGCTGCTGCTCGTTCCGTTCGTCAAAAGGCCGACGCGTCGACAGCTCGGTCACATCGCAGTCATTTCCGTTTTCCTGGGCGGCCTGAACTTCGGGCTGTTCTATGTTGGTCTTGGGCTCGGCTCGGGAAGCATGTCAGCCGTCGCCTATCAACTCGCCACGCCCTTCACCGTCCTGTTGGCGTGGCCGCTGCTGGCGGAGAAGCCGTCCCTCTCCACATGCGCTGGAGTAGGGCTTGCATTCGCCGGCGTGGTCGTGCTGGCGGCCGAGCCGGGTCTGACGGCAAACGTGCTCCCGCTGCTGCTGGTGGTTGGCGCAGCCTTCGCATTCGCGGTGTCCAACGTCCTGACCAAGCGCTACGGCCCTTTTGAACCGCTGATGCTGATGGGATGGTCGTCGCTGCTCACCGTGCCGCAAGTCATGGTCATGTCGTCGTTCCTCGAATATGGCCAGGTGGCGAGCCTTGCCGCGGCGGATGAACGCGGATGGCTGGCGCTCGCCTACACGGTCTTCATCGGCGGAATTGTCGGGTTTGGCGTCTGGTTCTGGTTGATCGCCCGCTACTCCATGAGCCGCGTCGCACCGTTCAGCCTGCTGCTTCCGGTGTTCGCCTTGATCTCGAGCGTATTGTTCCTGGACGAACGGATGACACCGAAGCTGATTGCGGGCGGGCTGCTGGCGATCACCGGCGTCGCGATCACACAAGTGAGGCCGAGTGCTCGGCCGATTTGAAGCGGCGGCTCAGCTTCGTCGCACCGCGTTGCCGCTGACCACGATCTGCGCATAGCCTTGCGTCCCGTCGCGCGTCAGGTCCGATGTCACCGGCTTGATGTGATCAAGCCCGATCACGGCGCCACGGGGCGTGCCGGAGATCATGTTGTTGCTGACGAGCGCCGTGCCCGCGCCCGGAACGACGGACACGCCGACGCCCGCCAGCGCGTTGCGGATGACGTTGCCGGAGATCACGACATCCCTGAGATAGCGGCCCCAGCCGGCGACGATGCCGTAGGACGGGGCGTTCTCGACGACATTGCCGGTCACCGCGGAGTCCGCCTCGACATAGATCCCGATGCCGGCATCGTCGTCAGGTGCGGTGCCGATCGGCCGCTTCGGGATCAGATTGCGGATGATGTTGCCCTGGACCACCGCGATGCGGCCGCCTTCGTTGAAGTTGCAGACGGAGACGCCGAAGGCGGCACCATCCACCGTATTGCCTGAGATGACGGCGCCCTCGAACGCGAATTCCGAATAGAGCGCGACCTCGCGCACGTCGGTGACGCTGTTGCCCGTGATCTGGATGTTCGAGGCGGAGTTGCCGCGCACTGCCGAGTAGTCGCAGTTCCTGATGCGGTTGCCGCTGATGATGACGTTGCCGGCGCGAAAGGCGTTGATGGCGTTGCCGTACTGGCCCGAGCCGCCGGGGCCAGCCTTGATGTCCTCGATCCGATTGTCGAGCACCATCGTGCCGTCGTCGTCGATCGCGGTGCGCAGGATCTCGATGCCGTTGTCGCTTGTGCCGTTGATGGTGTTGCGCGACACGATCAGGCCGAGCGCGTCGAACGACACGATGGCGGTGACCGCGATGTCGGTGATCACGTTGCCGCTGACGTCGCCCGAGACCTGCTCGAGCCAGATGCCGCTGCCGCCGGAGCGGGTGATCTCGCAATCGGAGATACGGGCGTCGCGGCTAGCGGCGACATGGAGCAGGCCGCGGCGCTGGGGCAGGGCGATGCCGCCGCCGTCGAGCGCGATGCCGCTGACGCCGATGCCGTCAGCGCCTTCTGCTGACAGCATCGACGGGCCGCCGCCGGTGAAGACGAGCTTGGTGGCGCCGCGGACGCCGACCAAGTGGCTGCCCCTGGCGAGGCGCAGCATCGAGGTCCTATAGGTGCCTGGCGGCAGCGCCAGCGGCGCCTGCGCGCGGGCGGCCTCGTCGATCGCACGCTGCAGCGCGCGGGTCTGGTCGTCGGGACTGTTGGGCTTGACGCCATACTGTGTGGCGTCGCGCCCCAGCGCGGAGATCAAGGGGGCGGCCTGTGCGGCATCCGCCGGCAGGGCCAATGCCCCGGCGGCGCCGGCAGCCGATCCAGCCAGAATGCGGCGGCGATTGACATCCATGGTCAGCGTCTCGCGCAAAAGATGATGTGCGGCCACGACTTAAGCTGAAAGTCTCAATGCTGATGCTGAGGATGAGCGCCTGCGCCCGGGATTGTTGGCGGTAGGGTTAAATCTTCACGTCAGATCGCCGCCGGCTATGGGTTGCCCGTCGAACCGGTGAGCCTCTCCCGAGGGAACCAATGGGACTCGCGGACATTGTTCCGGCAATGGATCGGCGAGGAGAGGGTCATGCATCTGTCCAATGAGAGTCTACTGGTTATTCTGTTCGTCGGCATCGTCGCCGGGTGGCTCGCGGGCCGCGTCATGGAGGGCGGCGGTTTCGGCCTGATCGGCGACCTGGTCGTCGGTCTCGTCGGCGCCTTCATCGGCAACTGGCTGTTGCCGCAGCTCGGAATCCATCTGGGCGTCGGACTGGTCGCCGCGATCATTAACGCCTTCATCGGCGCCGTGGTCCTGCTGCTCCTGCTGCGCCTGATCGGCGGGGGATTTGGCGGTCGGCGCCGTTGGAGCATCTGACACAGCGCTGACGGTCAGCGGTCATACGGTCATACCACTATCGACGTCAGCTCGTGCGACAGGTCGCCTGTCGCACGAGCTTGACCAGCTCCATCAGCATGGCTTCGCCGGCATCGACCAGCCCCTCCAGCGTGATGCGCGAACTGCCGTGCGGCAACGCCGAGCCGGCACGCGGCAAGGGAGGAATGTGGATGAAGGCGGCGACCCGCGGCCCTTCGGCGGCCTTGGTCGCCTCGATCGCGCGCCAGCTCAGATAGTTGCAGAGATAGCTGCCGGCATCGCGCGAGGCCCGGGCATCGATGCCGGTGGCGCGCGCCGCGCGCAGCAGCCGCGCCATGTGCGGACCGAACGTCGCCGGATGTGCGCCCGGCGCGATCACGCCCTTGCGCGCGACGTGGCGATCGGCATCGGGGAAGGTCGTGGTGATCGCATTGCGCGCGCGGGTCTCGATGCGCAGGTATGATGTTCGCCCGGCGAGGCCGAACATCAGGAGCGCATGCGGGCGCCGCTCGGCGATCAGGGCGGGCAGCTCGCGATCCACGGTCGCATAGGTCACGTGAAAAATGTGGCTGCTGATGGCGACGTCATCCAGCGCCGGCCGCCGCAGCTCCGACAGCCGCTTCACCAGCGGCATGGTCGGATTGGACGGCGCGCCGGGAAACGGGCCGAATCCGGTGATCAGGATGCGCGGCCGCTCGCTCATGTCAGCATCTCCGCGAGCTGCTCGGCGGCGAGCGCCGGCGCGACGCGGCCCTCGGCGACGTCGGTCTCCAGCTTCTTCACTTTCGCGCGGACGGACGGATCGGTGCGCAGCCGCGCCATCAGGCGCTGCTCCAGCATGGTCCACATCCATTTCACCTGCTGGTCGCGGCGACGGGCGGCGAATTCTCCGGAGGCGATCATCGCCTTGCGATGGTCGAGCACCTTCTGCCACAGCTCGGCAATGCCCGTCCCGGCCATCGCCGAATAGGTCACGACCGGCGGATGCCAGTGCTCGGAGCGGGGGCTGAGCAGATGCAATGCGCCGCGATAGTCGGCGGCGGTGATGTTGGCGCGCTTGACGTTGTCGCCATCGGCCTTGTTGATCGCGATCATGTCGGCGAGCTCAATCAGGCCCTTCTTGATGCCCTGCAGCTCGTCGCCGCCGCCGGGCAGCATCAGCGCGAGGAAGAAATCGGTCATGTCGCAGACCGCGGTCTCGGATTGGCCGATGCCGACCGTCTCGACCAGGATCACGTCGAAGCCTGCGGCCTCACACAGCAGCATCGCCTCGCGCGTCTTGGCGGCGACGCCGCCGAGCGTGCCCGACGATGGCGAGGGGCGGATGAAGGCGTGCTCGTGATGCGACAGCCGCGCCATCCGCGTCTTGTCGCCCAGGATGGAGCCGCCGGTCCGCGCGGAGGAGGGATCGACCGCGAGCACCGCGACCTTCTGGCCCTGTTCGATCAGATACATGCCGAGCGCATCGATCGTCGTCGACTTGCCGACCCCCGGCGAGCCGGTGATGCCGACCCGGATCGCATGCCCCGTCTGCGGCAGCAGCGCCTGCACCAGCTCCCGCGCGGCAGCCTGATGGTCGGTGCGCCGGCTCTCGACCAAGGTGATCGCACGCGCCAGCGCCGCGCGGCTGCCGGCGCTGATATCGTCGGCCAAGGCCGTGGTATTTGGCGAAGGAGAACGAGAGGACATGCGCCCGTTATAGCGGATGCGCGCGGCCCGGCCAGCTAGTTCTCCTCCGCATCCCCCTTCGGCCTCGCGCCGCCGAAGATCGCCTGCCCCTCCGTGCTGAGATAGGGCTTCAGCGTTTCCCAGGGCACCAAGGCGACATAGTCGCCCTCGGCATAGGAACCTACGGCGTAGGGCGGATAGTGGAAGGTGAGGCCCGAGCTCTTGCCGGCCAGCGTCGAGGGCGCGAGCGTGACGGCGCCAATGCCGAGCAGCTTCGGCTCGACGCTCTTCAGCCACCACTCGTCAGTGTCGCCGGCGTCGCGCGCCTTCTTCTCTGCCCGCAGCGAGGCGATGATCGCCTTGCTGATCGCGGTCATGGTCGGACCGTTGTCGGCGGTCTCGTTGAAGAACGGGCGGATCGAGATGCGCTTGGCGGCGGCCTTGTCCCAGAGGATGGTGTCGACCGTCCGGTTGGGATGGGCGCCATGCGTGTCCATGTAGTCGTTGCGCAGCACGCTGACATAGCGATCGGCGACGATCGAACGCACCGAATAGTCGCGGCCATAGGTGTAAGGGCCGTCGCGGAACAGTTCCTTGTCCGCCTTGTAGTCCTTGGCGGCGTCCGCGGCCTGCTTGTCCATCCACTTGCGGCCTTCGGCGAGGCAATTCGCGGCGAGCGCCGGATCGGCCTTGATGTCGGCACTCAGCGTGACGCTGGCCTCGGCGGCCTTGGTCTTGATCGACGCATCGGGCTTGGCTTCGGCGGCGATCGCCGGCGAGAGGGTGAGCAGGCCGAACAGGGCGGCGACAAGCAGTTTGGTAGAATACATGAGACTTGTGATCCGGGTTTAGTGGTCTGTGCGCGCACGTACCGCAAAGGTTCGATCGTGCCCAGATCGAACGCGCGGCGATCGATTACAGCGCGTCAATAGCTCGACGCTCCCAGGAATGGACGCAAGACAATGTCGAGATTCCGGGTTCAAGGCCTTTGGCCTTGCCCCGGAATGACGGTGGGGTGTGACGCAGTCGGACTACTCCGCCGCCTCGCTGTGGCCCAGCCGCGCATTGAGCTTGTGGATCAGCTCCTCGGCGGCGTCGGCGATGACGGTGCCCGGCGGGAAGATCGCCTCGGCGCCGGCCTTGTAGAGCGCATCGTAATCCTGCGGCGGCACGACGCCGCCGACGATGATCATGATGTCCTCGCGGCCCTGCTTCTTGAGCGCGGCCTTCAGCTCCGGCACTGCGGTGAGATGCGCGGCCGCCAGCGACGAGACGCCGAGAATGTGCACGTCGTTCTCGACCGCCTGCCGCGCCGCCTCGTCGGCGGTGGCGAACAGCGGCCCGATGTCGACGTCGAAGCCGATGTCGGCGAAGGCCGACGCGATCACCTTCTGGCCGCGGTCGTGGCCGTCCTGTCCGATCTTGGCGACCAGGATGCGTGGCCGGCGGCCCTCGGCCTCCTCGAACGCCTCGATCAGCGCCTGCAGCTTCTCGGCTTTGCCGGACATGGCGGCGATCTCCCGCTTGTAGACGCCGGTGATGGACTTGATCTCGGCGCGGTGGCGGCCGAACACCTTTTCCATCGCGTCGGAAATCTCGCCGACGGTGGCCTTGGCGCGCGCCGCGTCGATCGCGAGCGCCAGCAGGTTGCCGTTGCCGTCGCCGGCCGAGCGCGTGAGCGCCGACAGCGCCGCATCGACCTCGGCCTGCTTGCGCTCGGATTTCAGCCGGCTGAGCTTGTCGATCTGCAGCCGGCGGACGGTGGAATTGTCGACCTTGAGCACGTCGAGCGGCGGCTCATCCGTGGGCTTGTACTTGTTGACGCCGATCACCGACTGGCGGCCGGTGTCGATGCGGGCCTGCGTCTTGGCCGAGGCCTCCTCGATGCGCAGCTTCGGCACGCCGGCCTCGATCGCCTTGGCCATGCCGCCAAGCTCCTCGATCTCCTGGATGTGGCCCCAGGCCTTTGCGGCGAGATCGCGGGTGAGGCGCTCGACGTAGTACGAGCCGCCCCAGGGATCGATGATGCGCGTGGTGCCGCTCTCCTGCTGCAGGAACAATTGCGTGTTGCGGGCGATGCGGGCGGAGAAGTCGGTCGGCAGCGCGAGCGCTTCGTCGAGCGCGTTGGTGTGCAACGACTGCGTATGGCCCTGGGTCGCCGCCATCGCCTCGACGGCGGTGCGCACGACGTTGTTGTAGACGTCTTGCGCGGTCAGCGACCAACCCGAGGTCTGGCTGTGGGTGCGCAGGGACAGCGAGCGCGGATCCTTCGGGTTGAACGGCTTCAGCAGCTTCGCCCACAACAGCCGCGCGGCGCGCAGCTTGGCGACCTCCATGAAGAAGTTCATGCCGATCGCCCAGAAGAACGACAGCCGTGGTGCGAAGCGGTCGACGTCGAGACCCGCGGCGATGCCGGCGCGCAGATATTCGACGCCGTCGGCGAGCGTGTAGGCGAGCTCGAGATCCTGCGTCGCGCCGGCCTCCTGCATGTGGTAGCCGGAGATCGAGATCGAATTGAACTTCGGCATCTTCTGCGAGGTGAAGGCGAAGATGTCGGAGATGATCCGCATCGAGGGCGACGGCGGATAGATGTAGGTGTTGCGCACCATGAACTCTTTCAGAATGTCGTTCTGAATGGTGCCCGACAATTTCTCCGGCGGCACGCCTTGCTCCTCGGCGGCGACCACGAACAAAGCGAGGATCGGCAGCACCGCGCCGTTCATGGTCATCGACACGCTCATCTGGTCGAGCGGAATGCCGGCGAACAAGGTTCGCATGTCGTAGATCGAGTCGATCGCGACGCCGGCCATGCCGACATCGCCGCCGACGCGCGGATGATCGGAATCATAGCCGCGATGGGTGGCGAGATCGAACGCGACCGACAGGCCCTTCTGTCCCGCGGCGAGGTTGCGGCGGTAGAACGCGTTGGAATCCTCCGCCGTGGAGAAGCCGGCATATTGCCGGACCGTCCAGGGCTGGTTGACATACATGGTCGGGTAGGGACCGCGCATAAACGGCGCGATGCCCGGCCAGGTGTCGAGGAAGTCGATGCCGGCGAGATCGGCCTCGCCATAGGCCGGCTTCACCGGAATGCCTTCCGGCGTGAGCCACGGCTCGGCGTGGCCTGCGGGAGCCGGCGTGGCCGTGGGCTCGAACGCGATCGCGGTGAAATCGGGAATGCGGCTCATGGCCTGGCGTCCTCGTCTCTCAATCATGGTCCGGATGCTGATGGCTGACGATGGTCGCCATCTTCTCCGGTCCATAGTTCTGTTGTGTCGTCTGGCTCGGCAGATTGGCGATCGCGACCACCCAGCCAAGTCGCGACTCCGAGCCATATTGTCGCGTCGGCACCACCCGGTCCGGCCGGTCGAAGCTGCCGGTCATGATCTCGATCCGCGGCCCATCAATACGCCCGAAGCCGAGCGGCGTGCCGCAGGCGGGACAGAAGAAGCGCTCGGCGATCGTGGATGAACGGAACGCGGCCGGCTGACCGCGCGTCCAGGCGAAGTGCTCGCGGTCGATCTCAGCGAACGAGGCGAACGGCGCGCCGGAGGCTTTCTGGCACATCCGGCAATGACAGATGCTGACCTTGTTCGGCGTGGTCTTGAACGCGAAGCGGACGGCACCGCATTGGCAGCCGCCGGTCAGGAGAGGCTTGGTGTCGTCGGTCATGCTCACTCCAGATGCGTATAGGCGTCTTCGAGCGTCTTCAGCGCGTCGCCGCCGGCGGACACGAAGCTGCCGATTCCGGCCTCGCGCAGCGCGGCCTCCTGCTCGCTGCCGCGGCCTGCCAGATAGATATGTCGCGCGCCCGCGGCCTGAAGGGCCTTGGCCGCCGGAACCGCGGCGTCGGCATAGACCTTGTCGGACGAGCAGAGGCAGGCAATGGCGGCGCCGGAGGCGCGGAAGGCGGCAGCCAGCGCGGCCGGATCCGAAGCGCCCGCGCCATCGATCGCCGCGATGCCGCCGGCCTCGAAGAAGCTGCGGGCGAAAGTCGCGCGTGCGGTGAAATCGGCGGCGGTGCCGAGATTGGCGAGGAAGATCGAGGGGCGCTGTCCCTTGCTCTTCAACAGGGCGTCGGAGCGATCACGCAGCTTCTCGAACCCGTCTGCGAGACGGATGGGCGCGAGCGCCGTGAAGGTGAGCGCAGCCTTGGCTGTCGCCTGCGGAGCCAACGGTGCAACCGCTTCGACCGCGACCTCGGCCTCGTTGAGATTTGGAAACTCGCTGGCGCCGGTCAGCACGTCGCGACGCCTGGCGATGTTGGCATTCCGCGCCGCCTTCACCGCGGCGACCTTGGACTGGATCAGCCCAGCTCGCAGGGCAGCCACGACGCCACCGGCCTTTTCGATCTCCTGGAACAGTGCCCAGGCGGTAACGCACAACTCGCTCGTCAGCGCCTCGATGCCGCCGGCGCCGGCGGCGGGATCGGCGACGCGGGCGAGATTGCTCTCCTCCAGCAGCACCAATTGCGTGTTGCGGGCGACACGGCGCGCGAACGCGTCGGGCAGGCCGAGTGCGGCCGTGTGCGGCAGCACCGTCACGGCGTTGGCGCCGCCGAGTCCGGCCGCGAACGTCGCAATGGTTGCGCGCAGCATGTTCACGTAAGGGTCGCGCCGGGTGAGCATGCGCCACGCTGTCTCGCCCGAGATGAAGAGCGGCTTCGGTGCCAGCCCGCACGCTTCCTCGATGCGCGCCCACAGCCGCCGCAGGCTGCGGAATTTTGCCAGCGTGAGAAACTGATCGGTGTCGGCGGCGAGCCGGCCATAGATCATGCCGCGCGCGGTCTCGAGTGCGATGCCTTCGGCTTCGAGCGCCCGCAGATAGGCGACACCAGAGGCGAGCACGAAAGCGAGCTCCTGCGCCTCCGATCCGCCGGCGTCGTGCACGACCCGGCCGTCCGCGGCGAAGAACGGGCCTTTGAAGCCGGCCTCGTGCAGTTGCTTGACCAGCGCGCCCGAGTTGCCGCCGAGCATCGATGCGTCATGTGAGCTTGCGCCGCGACTGGCAGCATCCCCGATCGGATCGAGGCCGAATCGGATGTCGCAGGCAGCGGCCTCGACGCCACGCTGCTTGACGTAGTCGGCGAGAAGCGAGGCGGGCGAGACCGATTCACCGAGTTGCAATTCGATTGCAATCGCAGCATCGAGATGCACGCCGTCGAGCGCGCGCGCCACTGCGTCGGCGCTGGCGGCGAGGCCGAAGCCGTGTGCGGCATTCGAGCCGGCGAACACCAGCGACAAGCCGGTCGCGCCGTTCTCGAGGTCGATCAGCGCCTGCGCATTGGCCTTGGCCGGATCGGGATGATCGACGCGCTGCATGATCTGCCATGGCGCCGATGCTGAGCGGCCTGCGACCGGCGCGGCATGCTTGGCGCGCGGATAGATCGGCTGGATCTGGAGCCCGTCATAGGTCTTGCCGACCAGCTTCTCGAAAGCCGCGCCCTTCAGCACGCCATCGACCAGCTTGCGCCAGTCCGCTTCGCTGGCCGGAGCAAAATCGGCAGCCAGTCGCAGATCGTCGGTCTCGGTCGTCATGTCGGCACGCGTCTCCCGGGGCGTCTGTTATCGCGATTGTTGTGGCGCAAAATGCCACGTCAGGGGGGCCAAGCCAAACGGTTGTTTGGCCGGAGACGTCAGCTATTCGGCTGGCAGCGGCCGGATTCCGTCGCGCGAAACGGCGCGCAGGGCCTCATCGACGCGGCGGCCGGCAATCCGTCGCGCCGGCACGATCTCGGCCAGCGGCACCAGTACGAAGCCGCGTTCGAACAGCCGGGGGTGTGGCAGCGTGAGATCGGGCGTGTCGATCGCGAAATCGTCATAGGCGATCAGATCGAGGTCCAGCGTCCGCGGACCCCACCGCGTCTCCTGCGCGCGATTGCGGCCGAACATGCGCTCGACCTGGTGCAGAATGCCGAGCAGCGGCCGTGGGGGCATCGCGGTCGCGATCTCGATGCAGGCATTGATGAAAGGCGGCTGCTGCTCCTCGCCCCATGGCGGAGTGATGTAGTCGGACGACCGCGCGACAAGCGCCGCCGAGGCGCGCGCACAGATCTCCGGAATGGCGCGCCGGAACGTCGCCCTGACGTCGCCGACATTGCCGCCGAGAGCAATCAGCGCGCTCGCCATTGCCGTCATGGATGCCGCGAGCGCGTCAGCACGACGCCGACATCCTCGAAGATGGCGGCGATCGGCGCATGCGGCTTATGCACCGTCACCTTGACGGCGCGAATGCGGGCGAAGGTCGACAGGATCGCATCGGCCACCGCGCCGGCCGCGCGTTCGAGCAGGCGGTAGTTGACATCTTTGAACGCCGCCGTCGCGGTCTCCACCACGTCGGAATAGGACACGGTGTCGGCGAGGCGGTCGCTGCGCGAGGAGTCGGACAGATCGGTGTAGAGCTCGAGGTCGATGACGAAGCGCTGGCCGACCTCGCTCTCATGCTCCATCACGCCATGACGCGCGTGGATGAGAACGCCCTTGATGAAGATCGTATCGGTCATCCCAGTGCCTCGATTGCCGCGGCCACGCGCACGGCCTGAACCGTCTCGGCGACGTCATGCGCCCGGATGATTGCAGCACCGCGCCGAGCCGCAATCAGATGCGCCGCGATCGAGCCGCCGAGCCGCTCCTGCGGCTCCGACGCCACCACGGTGCTGATGAAACGTTTTCGCGACGCGCCGACCAGCAGCGGCAGCCCGAAGCGCGCGAATGCGTCGAGCCGCGCCAGTGCGGTCATGCTCTGCTGCGCCGTCTTGCCGAAGCCGATGCCGGGATCGAGCACGATGTTACCAATGGGGATGCCGGCCTTGGCGGCGATGTCGAGCGAGCGCGCGAAGAAGCCCAGCATGTCTTCGATGATGTCGATCTCCGGATCGACGGCAGCGCGGTTGTGCATCACCACGACCGGCGCGCCATGCGCCGCGACGACCGCGGCCATCGCGGGATCGCGCTGCAGACCCCACACATCGTTGGCGATCGCAGCACCATGGTTCAGCGCGTAGTCTACAACTTGAGATTTCATGCTGTCGATCGACACGGGGACGCCGAGTGCGACGATCGCGGGCAGGATCGGCTGCAGGCGCGCCAGTTCCTCCTCGGCCGTGACCGGCACCGCGCCCTTGTAGGGCCGGGTGGACTCGGCACCGATGTCGATGATGTCGGCGCCGGCCGCGATCATGCGCTCGGCCTGCGCGATTGCCCGCTCCGGTGCATCGAAACGGCCGCCATCCGAGAACGAATCCGGCGTGACGTTCAGGATGCCCATCACCGCCGGGAATGGACGCACCAGCCACGGCCGCAGCAGCGGGTGGCTCGACGTGAGGTCCGAGGCGGAGTGCGGCGAAATGGCGCTCATGGGCGCCGCTTTGCGCGGTTGCCACCGTCAAGTCAAGGTGTCGCGCGCGCACAAGCGCGGTCAATCTAGAGGCTGGTCAATAGCTGATCTTCGGCTCCAGCCGGCGCGCCTTTTCGATGAGCTGGCCGACCGACTTCTCCGACGGCAGGATGCGAACCAGCTTCCGCCGGGTGTTCACTTCCTTGATGTTCTGCGCCAGGCGGGCGGGGTTGCGGTGCGCCAGCTCGCGCACGGTGGGCACGCCGGCCGCGCGGACGAGGCAGACCTTGGCCTTGCCCATGCCGGGAATGCGCATGTAGTCGGCGGAATTTGCCCAATCGAGCAGTTGCTGCTCGCTGATGCCGGTCGTGGCGGCAAGCGCCTTGCGCCCTTTCACGGTCCGGGCGGCTTCGAGAAATGCGTCGGTGGTGCGGATGCCCAAAGCTTTCAGCTTGGCAGCATAGAAGGCCGTCATGCCTTCGAGTTCGGTGATCGGATATGTCATGATGCTCGGCGCGCGCGAAGGTGCTTCAGGTGATCTGGCCCAGGCGGTTGGGCTTTGGGCAACCGGCTCAGGCCGGGTGTGCCTGTCGCGATCGTGCCAACTGATCCGCTTCGGTTTGGTCGCGGCCGAATTTGAAAAGTTCACCGGCGGATCGCTGCTGCTCCCGTCGTTGCCGTCCATTGTCGCTGAGGAGGTCGGGCTCGGTGCCGATGATTTCAGCCACGACTCTACCGATGCCGGCCGTTCTGGCCAGCGGCTCAATCAACTCGTTCATGTGAACCCCGTATCATCCGGTCCCCCAAGACCGAACGTCCTCTCGCTGAATTCATCTTGATCGGACGATCCGTGAATTACAAGCGAGGAGCCGGCCCGGTGCGCGAATCGATTCGTGATCGACGATGAACTGTTGCAGCGATGCAAGACCAGATGTTGAATCCACGGCTCAAACCTGCGTATCCCGCAGCACCAATGTTAAGAAGAGTGCGTGTCGTGCGAAGAGGTAAGGCAGCCTGACCCTAGTTCCCATTCGCGAAACTCAACTATGTTACTGCACGAGATGCTCCGCTCCACGTGCGATGCGAAACAATCACTCTCGAAAGATGGATCATCATGGCACCATCCGGAAAATCCCTGGCTGATACCGACGACAAGATCTTCGTGGGAGCCGGTGAGCAGCCGGCCTGGTTGACGCTTGCGCTCGCCAATCGCCACGGCCTGGTCACCGGCGCAACCGGCACCGGCAAGACCGTCTCGCTGCAGGTGATGGCCGAAGGTTTTGCTCGTGCAGGTGTTCCGGTCTTCGCCTCCGACATCAAGGGTGACCTTTCGGGCATCTCGCAAACCGGCGAAGCGAAGGACTTCATCATCAAGCGCGCGACCGAACTCGGGCTCACCTATCAGCCCGATCAGTTCTCGACGGTATTTTGGGATGTGTTCGGCGAGCAGGGCCATCCGGTGCGCGCCACCGTCACCGAGATGGGGCCGCTGCTGCTCGCGCGGATGCTCGACCTCAACGATGTCCAGGAGGGCGTGCTCAACGTCGCGTTCCGCGTGGCCGACGAGAACGGCCTCGCCCTGATCGACATGAAGGATCTGCGCGCGCTGCTCGATGCCATCATTCCGGAGGCCGGCAAGAAAGGCGCTGATGCCGACGCCGATCCGCTGGCGCCGATCCGGAAGGCTGCGCAATCGTTCGGCAACGTCACGCGCGCCACCGTCGGCACGATCCAGCGGCAGTTGCTCGTGCTCGAGAACCAGGGCGGCACGAAGTTCTTCGGCGAGCCGGCGCTGATGCTCACCGACTTCATGAAGACCGACCGCGACGGCCGCGGCATGATCAACATCCTCGTTGCCGACAGGCTGCTGGAGAGCCCGCGACTCTACGCGACGTTCCTGCTGTGGATGCTGTCCGAGCTGTTCGAGGAGCTGCCGGAGGTCGGCGATCTCGCCAAGCCCAAGCTGGTCTTCTTCTTCGACGAGGCGCACCTCTTGTTCAACGATGCGCCGAAGGCGCTGATGGACAAGATCGAGCAGGTGGTGCGGCTGATCCGGTCGAAGGGTGTCGGTGTCTATTTCGTCACGCAGAATCCGCTCGATGTTCCGGACCGGGTGCTCGGGCAATTGGGCAATCGCGTGCAGCACGCGCTGCGCGCCTTCACTCCGCGCGATCAGAAGGCGGTGGCCGCCGCCGCCGACACCTTCCGCCCCAATCCCAAGCTGGACACCGCCAAGGTGATCACCGAGCTCGGCAAGGGCGAGGCGCTGGTTTCGTTCCTGGAGGGCAACGGCACGCCGGCGATGGTGGAGCGCGTCCTGATCCGGCCGCCGTCGGCGCGGATCGGGTCGGTGACCCCGGAGGAGCGCAAGGCGGTCATCGCTGCGAGCCCGGTCAAGGGCAAATACGATACCGCGATCGACGCCGAGTCCGCCTATGAGCTGCTGCAGAAGCGGATCAGCGGAACCGCCGTGACGACGGAAGCCTCGTCCGGCAGCGTGCTCGGCAAGATCGGCGACATCGCCGCGACGATCTTCGGCACCAACGTCAAGCGCGGCCAGCTCTCGACGACACAGGTGATTGCGCGCAACGTCGCCCGCTCGGTCTCCGACAAGGTGGTGGGCGGGATTGCGGCCGATCTCGGCAAGCAGGTCGGCGGCTCCTTGGGCGGTTCGATCGGCCGCTCTTTGGTGCGCGGCGCGCTTGGGGGATTGCTGCGGCGATGATCCAGGCAGTGCTCTCCTTCGGCGCGATGCTCTCGCCGCGGGAGGCTGGCCCGGACCGCGCAACGGAGCTACAAGCGGGCCGATCGTCGTCAATTGCTAAAGGGGTCTCGTGGCCATGGCCAATGCGCAGCTTCAATCCGTTCTCGATCACATCGATGCTGATTTCGACAACAGCCTGGAACGGCTGTTTGCGCTGATCCGCATCAAGTCGATCTCGGCCGATCCGGCCTTCGCTGAGGATTGCAAGGCAGCGGCCGACCACCTCGCCAAGGATCTTGCGACGCTCGGCTTTGCGACCGAGGTGCGGCCGACCGCCGGTCATCCCGCCGTGGTCGGCAAGAGCAACAGCCATGGCGCCGCCAGGCCGCATGTCCTGTTCTATGGTCATTACGACGTGCAGCCGGTCGATCCGCTCGAATTGTGGCACCGGCCGCCGTTCGAGCCTGTCGTCGCCGATCACGCCGACGGCCGCAAGATCATCGTCGCGCGCGGCGCCGAGGACGACAAGGGCCAACTGATGACCTTCGTCGAGGCCTGCCGCGCCTGGAAGAAGGTGACGGGCGCGCTGCCGCTCGACGTCACCGTGGTGATCGAAGGCGAGGAGGAGGTCGGCTCGAAGAACTTCGTGCCGTTCCTCGAAGCCAACAAGGACGAGTTCAAGGCCGACTTCGCGCTGGTCTGCGACACCGGCATGTGGGACCCGAACACGCCGGCGATCACGACCTCACTGCGTGGCCTGCTCTATGAAGAGGTGAAGATCAAGGCCGCCAACCGCGACCTGCATTCGGGCGTGTTCGGCGGCGGCGCGCGCAATCCGATCCGGGTGCTGACCGAGATTCTCGGCGGCCTGTTCGACGCCGACGGCCGCATCACCATTCCCGGCTTCTATGACGGCGTGAAGGACGTTCCGCCGGAGGTTCTGGAGCAGTGGAAGAAGCTGAACCTCACTCCCGAAAGTTTCCTCAAGCCGATCGGATTGTCGATCCCCGCAGGCGAGAAGGATCGTCTGCTGATCGAGCAGATCTCGTCGCGGCCGACCTGTGACATCAACGGCATCTGGGGCGGCTATATCGGTGAGGGCTCCAAGACCGTGATCCCGTCGCTGGCCCATGCGAAGGTCTCGTTCCGGCTCGTCGAGGGCCAGGACCCGCTGAAGATCCGCAAGGCGTTTCGCGACTACGTGTCGGCGCGCATCCCCGGCGACTGCTCGGTCGAGTTCGGCGATCATTCGGCAGGTGCCGCGATCGCGCTCGACTGGACCATGAAGCCGCTGGCGGCTGCCAAGCAGGCGCTGACCGAGGAGTGGGGCAAGGAGACCATCCTGATGGGCTCGGGCGCCTCGATCCCGATCGTGACCGACTTCAAGAAGACGCTCGGTCTCGATTCACTGCTGGTCGGCTTCGGTCTCGACGACGACAACATCCATTCGCCGAATGAGAAGTACGACCTCAAGAGCTACCACAAGGGCATCCGCTCCTGGGCCCGCATCCTCGCTGCGCTCGCGGAGATGCCGCGCTAGATCCGCTGGCCTTCGCATGAGTCCGTAGCCCGGATGAGCGAAGCGACATGCGGGGGCGACGCGGCAGCGCGTGAGATCCCGGATGTCGCTTCGCTCATCCGGGCTACGACTGCGACGGCGCAGATTGTTTGCACGAGGCTGAACTCACGCTGCGCTGGCGACCGACTTCGCAGCGAGATCGCCGCCGGCGATTTTGCGCAGCGCTGCGAGGTTGGCTTCGGCCGAGGCCAATCGCCAGCAGGATTTCCCGCTCGATTTCGCTTCATACAACGCGGCGTCCGCCGCGAACAGCAGGGCTTCCGGATCAGTGCCGTGCTCGGGCGCGACGGCGATGCCGATACTGATGCCGATCTGGACATGCGCACCGCCCGGCATGACCATCGGGGCGGCCATCACCTCGATGATCCGCTCGCCGAGCGCCAGTGCGTGGTCGATCGTCGGATCGCCGGCGAGCACCACGAATTCGTCGCCGCCGATCCGGGCGATGACGTCGTCAGGAGAGGCGGTCCGCCGCAGCGTATTGGCGACGATCTTCAGCAGCTCGTCGCCTGCGGCGTGACCGAAGGTGTCGTTGACCGGCTTGAAGCCATCGAGATCGAGATACAGGACGGCGAAGCTCCGATCGCCGCCGGCCTTGTCCGTGAGCCTGCTCTGCAGCGCGTCGATCAGGCCGGCGCGGTTGGACAGGCCCGTGAGCGGATCGCGCCGCGCCCGCTCGTCGCTCTCGCGTTTGGACTGCATGACCGCCACCAGCATCTTGTTGAGCCGGAACGCCGCGCCGGTCATGGCGAGGAAGTAGACCGGCATCTGCAGATACATCGCGAACAACAGCGGCTCATGCGACGTCGCGACGCCCGGGATCACCGGGCCGATGCTGAACAGGATCATGGTGCCGACGAGGCGCGGCGCGCTGAAATTGCGAAAGCAGATGCCGCCCACCATGGCGGCCGACGAGATGCAGGTGAGTGACGCGGCGACCCAGTCGCCCGACGCCAGGCTGATGCCGACGCCGAAGCCGACGCTGGCGCTCCAGGCCACCGACAGCAGGATGTGGATGTCGGTCGGCGTCGTTAGCCGCTCGCGCGCGCGGCGGTAGGCAATGATCATCACGATCAGCCGCGACAGGCAGATTACGACTTCCATCACGAACCATGTGATGAAGAGGGCGGTCGGCGTGCGCAGCGCAAGCGCCGCGGCGACCGCCACGGTGTTGATGGCGCCGCCGGCGAAAACCGACCAGCAGCCGTACAGCTCACCCGTCAATGCGAGTCGGATATCTGATGACACCGGATATCCCGGGTCGGCCAGCCAGCGCGTCACGCGCCAGCGTGGCAAACTGAACGCCAAACCATCACCCCGCATTTCAATACCTCCGCGGGGTTGCAATAAGCGCGATGGCACTTAACAGGCGTTTAGAGAGGTATCGGCGTCTCGCTGCATGCTTGATGCACGGTAAAAATTTACTCCACGTGGTATGCGCAGCTAACAGCGAACAGAAGTTGAATTCTCAGCCCGAGGTTCTCGCGCGCGCACGTTCTTCGGTGACTGGCGCGACCTCCACCGTCGCGTTGCCGAGCGCGCGGTCGCGCTCGAACACGAGACGGACGCGCTGCCCGACCGGTGTGAGGCCGATCAGGTTGCGAACCTGCGTGGCGCTGCGCACCGGCATGTCGTTCGCTTTCACGATGATGTCGCCCTTGCGCAGTCCCGCGCGTTCGGCCGGCGAGCCCACGGTCACGTCGGCGACGCGCGCGCCCTGAATCCGGCCATCGGCCGGCGCGTCCAGGTCGAGCAGGGTCACGCCGATACGCCCGCGGTCGACGCGCCCGTTGGCGACCAGTTGCTCCATCACCCGCCGCGCCATGTTGATGGGCACGGCGAAACCGATGCCGACATTGCCGCCGCCCGGCGAGATGATCGCCGTGTTGATGCCGACCAGCTCGCCGCGCAGATTGATCAGCGCGCCGCCGGAATTTCCGGGATTGATCGCCGCGTCGGTCTGGATGAAATCCTCGTAGCCCTGCTTGCCGAGGCCGGTTCGCCCGAGCGCACTCACGAGACCCGAGGTGACAGTCTGGCCAAGGCCGAACGGGTTGCCGACGGCGATCACGAAGTCGCCGACCTCGAGCGCGTCACTGTCGCCAAGCGAGATGGTCTTGAGGTCGATGGGGTCCCTGATCTGCAGCAGCGCGATATCGGTGGCAGGATCGCGCCCGACCAGGCGGGCGGCGAATTTACGGCCGTCCTTGGTGCGGATCTGCGCTGTCGTGACGTGCTCGACGACGTGATTGGCGGTCATGACGTAGCCGCGCTGCGCATCGACGATGACGCCCGAGCCGGTGGCGCTGATCTGCTTCTCGACCTGCTTGGGGACATCGAAGAACTCGCGGAACAGCGGGTCCTGGTAGAGTGGGTTGTCCTGGCGGACCTTGCCTTCGACCGAGATGTTGACGACGGCCGGCGTCACCTCCTTCACCAGCGGCGCGAGCGTCGGCACCCGGCCGAGCTTGAGATCGGGAATTTGGGCCAGGGTGGGCCCGGTCATCAGGCAAAACAGGATGGCAGGCGCCAGGACGGCCCGAAGAGAAGGCGGAAGCTGCATCGTGATCCCCAACAAGCGCGATCAGGTTCTTTTGGCGACGACAGAGCTGGGAAAGCAGCCGGCCCGGTTCAAGAGCCGCGCTGGCAATCGTTCCCCGAGAGTGCCAAAAAATTTGTGTGACCCTCTTGAACGAAAAGTTCGGCTTTCCTAGGTCGTTGCTCGCCCGGGGGCCGGATGGACCCGAGGCTTATGACATCGCTGATCTGTAAAGGAGGATGTGCATGCATTTCCGTCCATTGCACGACCGCGTGCTCGTGCGCCGTATCGATGCCGAGGAGAAGACCAAGGGCGGCATCATCATTCCCGACAACGCCAAGGAGAAGCCGCAGGAGGGCGAGATCGTCGCCGCGGGTCCAGGTGCGCGGAATGAGCAGGGGCAGCAGGTCGCCCTCGACGTCAAGCCGCGCCATCGAAGGACTTCTGATCGCACGAATCCGAGCGGACTGGTCGCAGCCCGGCCCCGGCTGCGCGAAAGAAATATCTACAAACAACTCATCGCTGCCGCGGCCGGTCGTGGATCGGCCACAACGCGCAGCTATCAATCAGGTTGACGATCGCAGTTCGTCCAGAACCGGCCACAATTGCGTTCATGAGCCGGCTGTAAACGGACCGACGGTCGACGGGAGGTGTGGTTGAGCGCTGTCGCGCCGCCCGGTCTCATCAGCAGCGCAGCGCGAGCTCGCAGGCCCGATCATGCCAGCCTGGCAATACGATCATCCGCCGCCTAACCCGACCTCCGTCATGAGCATGGGTGATCCTAGACGTTTGACGCGGTTCCTGATCGAGAGCGAGCAGCGCGTGGTGGCACACTGCCAGGCCGTGTTGTCGCGTGGCGACATCGACCAGCGCGAGCGCGACCGGCTGGTCAGCGTGCTCCGGGAGGCGACGATGCGGCTGCAACGGCTGTCCGCCGTGGCCGCCTGACGGGTGTTGCGCTGCGATAGAGGCTGCGACAAAAAATTCGATTTTTCCTCTTGAAACGGATGTCGGCTGTTCTAAGTCGTCTGCTGCCGCTTCGGCGGCGCCGGGTGCCGTAAGGGCCCGGTCGATATCTGGGCGCTGACCGGTCGTCTGATACTCAGAAGTTTCTGGGACTTTGAAGTTTGCATCGGCTCGGCGCTCCTTCGTATCCATCTTGCTCTTAGGAGGACTTGGCTATGAGGACCTACGACTTCTCTCCGCTGTGGCGTTCGACCATCGGCTTCGACCGTCTGTTCGACCTGCTCGACGAGACCCAGCGCGCGGTCGAGGACAACTATCCCCCGTACAACATCGAGCGGCTCGGCGACGACCGCTACCAGATTTCGCTGGCGCTGGCAGGCTTCGCCCCGGACGAGCTGTCCATCACCGCCGAGCACAACGTGCTCACGGTGGAAGGGCGCAAGGCCGACAAGGAGACCCGCGAATATCTCTATCAGGGCATCTCGTCGCGTCCCTTCAAGCGGCAGTTCAATCTCGCCGACTACGTGCAGGTGACGAACGCGGCGTTCGACAACGGCCTGCTGCGGATCGAGCTGGTACGCGAGATCCCCGAGGCGATGAAGCCCCGCCGCATTGCCATCGGCACGGCACCGGTCGAGCAGATCGCGCAGCAGAAGGCGGCTTGACGCCTTGTTCGAGCTGCGGCGCGGGCGGAATGTCGCCCGCGCCCTTGCATCAACTGTCTCTTGTGAAAGGAGTGGAAGAGGAGAGACGCCATGAGCGAGCACCGTTTTTCGATCACCGCCGGCAGTGCCGGATTCCATCCGGTCTCACACTACGAGTCGCCGGCAGACCTGTTGAATGACCGCAAGCTGTCACTGGCCGAGAAGCGGCTGATCCTGTCGTCCTGGGCGTCGGACATGTATGCCGTCGAGTCGCAGCCTGGCCTGCGCAAGATTCCCGGCATCTCCAGGCCGCTGCATCTGGCCGACGTGCTCGGTGCGCTGCGTCAGCTCGACCGCGAGGATCAGCCACCGCGCCCGCGCGGCGGGGCCGCCATGCGCATCGTTCCGCGCGTCGACGTCGAAGCGGATGGCTCGGCAACGGACGTTGCGTCCGGATCAGACGTCCGGATGCGGCCGGCCGCCCGCGTGCGGTTCTCCCGCGAAGCCAATGTGCGGCGCTATCGCAAGCTGTTGGCCACCCGGCTTGCCGACCATGAGCGCCGCTTTGTCGAGCGTCGGCTGGCCGAGGAGCTGCAGCAGTTGCATCCCCTGCCGGAGCGGCGCGGCTTCGCCCGCGCCGGACGCTGCTGATCCCGATCGACCGGCGCGGATGAGAACAGCCCGCGCATAACGAAAACGCCGCCCGGAATTGGGCGGCGTTTCATTCCAGACAGCGTAGAGGGTGATGTCGGAAATGTAGCACCCTCGGTCGGCGCTGTCCATGACAGCCGACGGCACCTCATTTCGGAACCGCGTGCTCCTCAATCTCACGCGTCGTCCCGTCGCCGTCATGGTAGCCCTTGCTGCCGATCACCTGCGCCAGCGGACTGGCGATGTTGCCGCCGCTTGCGATCCGGGCCAGTACGGCGCGGAAATCATGACGCGGCCGCCAGCCGAGCTCATGGCGGGCCTTGTCGTTGACATAGACGCGGTCGAGGCCCTCGAACATGGTCCAGCCGTGCCGGGCATAGATCGCGGCGTGCTCCGGGATGATGCGGCGGAGCACGTCCGGTGCGCGGCTGCGCAACTCGGCGGCATCGGCGGGCGTGAACGGCGTCGTCGCGCTGATGATGTACTCTGCAAATCCCGCGGGCATGCGCGCCAGCGCACAAAGATGCGCCTCGACCGCGTCCTCGATGTCGACCCGGCGCGCCAGGAACTCGTTCAGCTTGATATTGGCGTCAGCGCGCCGCGCACGCGTTGCCGGATCGTCGTCCTGCTCGGGGAAGAAGCGCGAGACGCGCAGGACGGTGACGGGCAGGCCGTCATTGCGCGCGAACAGCTGACAGAGGTCCTCGGCGGCGGCCTTGGTGACGCCGTAGATGTTCTTCGGCACCGGCGTGACCTGCTCGGTGATCCAGGCGGCCGGCTGCCCCGGCGGCGGCACCAGCGCGTCGCCGAAGACGCTCGTCGTGCTGGTGTAGACGAAGCCTTCGACCTTCGCAGCTGCCGCCTCTTCGAGCAGGTTCAGCGTGCCCGTGACATTGACATCGATGAAGTCCTGCCGGCTGTGGGTTGCCACATGCGGCTTGTGCAGGGTCGCGGCATGCAGCACCGCCGTCATGCCCGCCATGGCGGCGCGGACGAAGCCGCGGTCGGTGATCGAGCCCACGCGCTGCGTGAAAGCGCCGGGACGGCAATCGACGCCGAGCGCGGCGCGGCCCTGCGCCCGCAAGGTCCGCATCAGCGCTTCGCCAAGATGGCCGGAGCTGCCCGTCACCAGGATCGTCATGCGGCCCGTCCTGCGACCGTCAGGCCCGGTCGTCAGGTCCGGTAGCCGGGGTTGACCCGGTCGAGCTTGCGCAGCAGTGGCGGCCAGACCAGCTGAGTGGAGCGCAGCTCGACGCGATCCTCATTGTCGAACAGCTTCGCGTTCTTGTCGATGACCTCGTCGCGCACCGGATAGGCCGAGGGTCCCAGCGTGCGCGTGCGCACCTGGATCGAGCAGGCGCGCTCCAGGTGATACATCCGCTCGAAGGCGGAGGCCACCGAGCGACCGACCGTCAGCGTGCCGTGATTGCGCAGCAGCATGTGGTTCCTGGTGCCGAGGTCGCGCTGCAGCCGCGGCCGCTCGTCATGGTCCAGCGCCACGCCCTCGTAGTCGTGGTAGGCGAGGTCGTGGGTGACGTATTGCGCGATCTGGTTCAGCGGCAGCAGGCCGTCGGCGCAGCTCGACACCGCGACGCCGTCCAGCGTGTGCAGATGGATGACGCAGCCGGCATCCTCGCGCACCTCGTGGATCGCGGAATGGATGGTGAAGCCGGCGGGATTGATGCTGTACTCGCTCTCGGACAGCTGGTTGCCGTAGAGGTCGACCTTGATCAGGCTGGAGGCGGTGATCTCCTCGAACAGCAGGCCGTAGGGGTTGATCAGGAAGTGATGCTCGGGGCCGGGCACGCGGGCCGAGATGTGAGTGTCCACCAGGTCGTCCCAGCCGAACAGCGCCACCAGGCGGTAGGCGGCGGCGAGATTGACCCGCTGCGACCATTCGGCCTCGGTCATGTTCGACGGCACTTCCTTGAGGCGCGCTTCGGCTGGCGACATGGCATTCTCCGATTTCCAGGTTGACCGGAGCCTAGGCGGCACGCCGCCGTGCGGCAAGGCGCAGGGCAGGGCAGCAGTCATGTCGTTTGGCTGAGGAGGCCGCTCAGGGCGCCGGGATCGACAGCAGGCTGGAAATGCTGCGGCCGCGGATGTCGTAGACCCGGGCGAACACGACGTCGTCGCGCTTGATCTCGACCATGACGGGGGCAGTCAGTCCCTTGCAGTAGAACTCGCCGAGCGTCATGGCGAAGTCGGCCGCATGGCTGTCCCAGCCGATGGTGAAATCGGGGCCGAGCGCGACCTGGGCGGGACGCTGCGGGCCGCACACCGCGACCTTCCATTTGTGCCCGATCGGCGGCACCTCCTGGCGCTCGTCGAGCTGCTCCTTCAGCCCGTCGGAGGCCTGCTTCAACGCCAGCCCCCAATAGTCGAGCATGAAGCGGGTGTCGGCCTCGCGCACGGTGCCGGCGATGAAGTTGAAGTGGGTGTACTGATAGGGATGCAGCCGGATCATCTCGGCCAGCGGCAGCAGCAGGCCGAAGCAGAAGGCGGCGATCGCCACCGGCTGCCAGCTGCGGCGCTCGTCGGCGTTGAGCCACGACAGCAACCACGAGAAGGCGATGCCGCCGAGCAGCGCCATCGGCGGGATCACGAACACGAAGTGGCGGATGCCGTTGTAGAGCGCCGGGCGTTTGACGATCGCGATCAGGATCGGCAGCGTCGCCGCCAGCGTCAGCATCAACAGGATGCTCTTCTGGCGTGCCGGCACGTCGGGCCGCGACAGCGACATGATGGAGGCCACGACGCCGGCGACGAACAGCGCAATCATCAATTCAGGCAGCTGCAGCGCGAACAGCGTCGGCAGGTACGACCAAGGCATGTCCGGCACTGAGACCAGCGCACCGTCGAACATCTCCTTCCACGGCTTCTCGAAGAAGTGTGAGAAGTAGGTCAGGGCCCGGAACGGGTTGGCCGGCTCGATGATCGACCAGGGCCAGATCAGTCCCATGATCAGGTAGCCCAGGATCAGGCCGGGGATCAGCACATAGAGCACGTGGGCGAAGCGGCGGATCGCCTCGCGCGGCCCTTGCGTGCGGTATTCCTCCATGAACAGCGGCAGGAAGCCGACCATCGCATAGACGACAGCCATGCCGCCCAGGATGCGCGAGCCGATCGCAAAGCCGGCCCCCAGGCCCAGGATCAGGATGGTGCGCGGCGAGGGGTAGGGATACTCATCGGCGAGGCGGACCAGGCCCATCAGCAGCACCACCATCGCCACCGCGAAGGGCGCATCCTTCGGGTTCATGAACATGTGGCCGTAGAAGATCGGGCAGAGCGCCAGCAGCAGCAGGGCGGCAAGGCCGGCCACCGGGCCGCCGATGCGGCGCGCCAGGCGCCAGGTCACGGCAAGGCCGATCAGCCCGACGATGGCGCCGACCAGCCGGCGGGTCTCGAACAGCTCCAGCGGCAGGATCTTGTGCAGCAGGGCTGCAACCATGTCGAAGCCGCCGCCGTACATATAAAGGTTGGCGAACGACAGCGCCGCCTGATCCCTGAAACCGGAACCGTACATGCGCAGCAACAGATCGGCATATTCGGCATGGGTGTAATCATCCCAGCCGAGGCCGTAATCCCGGAATGTGAGCCCGGCCACCACCGCGACCGCGGCAAGCGCGAACATGGCAAGATCGTCATACGTCCGCTCAAGGGACCGCCGCGTCGGCGTCTCGAGGACCGAAGTGGTTATCGTTGTCATGGCTGAGTGTAACCCGGCGTCCCCTGGCGACCCCGCTTCCGCGTTTCAGGCCTGTGTTCCCCGCCTCCGTATAGCGCGTCCCGGCTTCCGAGGTGTCGGAATTATGGGAAGGCATGCTTCTCGCAGCGCAGCGGGGACCCGAATTTCGGCTGCTGAGCGCCATATTGGCACAGTCAAATGAACGCCCGCTGAACCACGGGGGCCGGAAGAACCCGGGAGGAACCTCAATGAATGCCGAGGGTTGGCCGATGTATATTGTGGCGGCATCATGACGATGGCTGCACGGCGGACGAGAACTTCAGCAGGATTGGCCGAACTTCCGCTGCAAATTGTCGCGGATTTGGACTAGAAACCGGATTCAAGGACGCGGGCAACCGCAACTATCTAATGTGATTTCGGTCGGGACACCGTCCGGAACCGGCGCATTAGGGGATGAGTTCGATGATGAGTGCAATGTTGGCCGCCGGGGCCCTCGCCGTGTTGGCCGGGCTCGGGGCGATCGCCTGGGGAATTCCAGTCAAGGAGTTCAGCGTCGGTAACACGCTGATCCTGTCGGGGACCCTTGGCGTCTGCAGTGGGCTGATCCTGTTCGGACTGTCGGCCGTCCTGAGCGAGCTGAAGATGATCTCGAGTCGGCTGCGGTCGCGTCCGGGCGCTGAGGCTGAGTCCGAACCCAGGCCTCTTCAGCTCCCGCTCGCCGCCGGCAAGACCGACTTCGAGACCGCCCCGGTGCCGCCGACGGAGGACGTCTGGCGCGAGGGCGGCTCGCCACGTCCGCGTCCCCGCATGCCGGACCTGTCGTCTCCCTTGTCCTCGGGGGTGTCGTCGTCGCCACTGTCCTCGTCTCCCTTGTCGGCCTCGCTGCGCGAGTCGAAGCCGGCCTCGGATGAGCCGCCGGCCGAACCCGCCGAGCGGCCCAAGCGCAACCTGCTGTTTGCGTCTTCGTCGCGCCGCGAGCGGGAGCGCGCCGAGAAGCGCGGCGCCGAGCCGCCGCCGACGGATTTCCGGTCTCCGCCCCTCAGCGACCCGCCGCCCGTGCCGCTGGACGGGCCCGCCGCAACCGAATCGGATTCGTCGTTCGACAATGGCTGGTCGCGACCGGAGCGGACGCGGACGCCGGAACCTCTGCGCCCGCCCTTCCCGCGACGCTTGGCGCGGGCCGCACCGGCCTTCGTCGAGCCCGAGCCAACCCCGCCGCCGCCCGAGCCGAAGGACCTGGACGCGCCGGCCGTCAGCATCGTCAAGTCGGGCGTGGTGGATGGGATGGCCTATTCGCTCTATTCCGACGGGTCGATCGAGGCGCAGATGCCCGAAGGGATGATGCGCTTCGCGTCGATCGACGAGCTGCGCACCCATCTCGAAGGCCGCTCCTGACGGGCCAGACCACACGGTCAGGTTGAGCGCGTCTGGAATTTGGTACGCAGTACTTGGCAGGTGACAGACTTCTCAAGAAGAAGTCCTCACTATCTTGTCATTTTGCCAGTTAATTGCCCATATTGCTTGTAGAATCGCGAGACAACGCTGTCACTCGGCGCGAGTGATACTTGCGATCGAGGAATACTTTGCGATCGACGGTCACAGGGCGGAGCGGGATGAGGGTTCGATGACCGAAGCGGCCGGCAAGAGCTTTATCGATCTGACGGCCGACATCGTGTCGGCCTATCTCAGCAACAACCCGACCCCGGCGGCGGAGATTCCCTCGCTGATCAGCCAGGTGCATGCCGCGTTGACACGGGTCGCGGCGGGACGAAGCGAGCCCGCGCCCGAGCCGGCGCGGCCGGCGGTGCCGGTCAAGAAATCGATCCACCCGGACTATCTGGTCTGTCTCGAGGACGGCAAGCGCTTCAAGTCCCTGCGGCGGCATCTGCGCACGCAGTACAACATGACGCCGGAACAATACCGCGACAAATGGAACCTGCCGCCGGACTACCCGATGGTGGCGCCGAACTATGCGGTCACCCGGTCGCAGCTCGCCAAGAAGATGGGCCTGGGCCAGCAGCGGCCCGAGCGGGAGAAGTAGCCGAACCGATCAGGACGCCGTGGCGAGCGCTTCGCGGGCGTCGGCACGGATGCGCTCGACCATCGAGCGCAGGCCGTTGGAGCGCTGTGGCGTCAGGTGCTCGCGGAACCCGAGCTCGTCGAACACGGCGGGCGCATCGATGGTCATGATCTCCTGCGGCGTCCGCCCAGAATACAGCGTGAGCAGAATTGCGATCAGACCGCGAACGATATGGGCGTCGCTGTCGCCGAGATAGTTCAGCACCGGCACGGCGCTGCTGCGATCGACGTGCTTCGACAGCCAGACCTGGCTGGCGCAGCCCTGCACCTTGTTCGCGGCGGAGTGCTCGTCCTCCGGCATCGGCGCCAAGGTGCGGCCGAGCTCGATCACGTAGCGGTAGCGGTCGTCCCAGTCGTCGAGCAGGGCGAAATTGTCGCGGATGTCGTCGATCGTCATGATGTTCTTCGGTCCCGATATCGGCCTTCATATAGGCGTTCGGGACGGCGAAAGCGACAGTCGGTTCCGCCGGTTCAGGGCGTCGGCGGCAGTTGCCATTCGGCGGCGAGATCGTCGGCCGAGAGCGTGTCGGCCGGCGCGTCGCCCGGCGGAACCTCCTCGACCACGGGGGCGTCGATCGAGCCGGTGTGATCGTTGCCGCGCTTGTCGAGACTGGCCGGTTTCACCGGGCCGATGAACTTGTCGGCGCCGGCCGGCTTCTCCGCGGCATCGGCCTTGTCGGTGATGATCTGGTAGATCTTGCGCGCGCCTTCCTGGGCGCGGTGGCCGATTACGGTCGCAGCCTGGCCGCCGACCTCGCAGGCCTGCGGCTGCCGCTTGCAGAACTGGCTCATGTCGGAGACGGCGGCGGTCGCAGCCTGCACGGCTTCGTGCGCATTGATCTGCGGCAACTTGTCGGCGTCTTGGCTCTTCTCGCGCGGCAGCAGCACCAGCACGAGCCCGAGCCAGAATGCCATCCGAAGCAGAAAGAACATCACGCAACCCCGACCGTGCTGCTGATCTCGCGTGCTCAAATCGCGCAACCGGGATCGCAGCTGATTGTTCTATGTCGCGACTGCTTGCATTGGGCTTAATTGGTTGAGATTTCGCGAAGCCGGAGGCCGGATTTTCTTCGGAGTAAATTTTTCATTGGCGCGGGCCGCATGCGCCGCGCAACCGGCTGTAGATCGCACAGCTTTCGCAACCGCAGGCCCGGCCGGAAACGATGCATTCACCATCCCGGCCGAATGGCGGGCTTACCGCAGTCTGGCCCTTAGCGTTCGCTTAATGCGAGTCTGACACGGTGACTTCCGACGACAGGGGGCGTCCCGGCGCGTTCTCTTTGTGAGAACGACCGACAGGCCGAGGCGCGAGAGCCGTGAGTGTGTTGAGTATCATCCGCGATTGTCTCGATGCGTTATTGCATCCATCGGCTCGAACTGATGCGATGACGCGCGCGCGTCACCGCGCCTTCATCGCGCCGCGCCTGCTGGGCAGCCTCGCCGTCTTCGCCGTGTTTCCTGCCTATCTCGCGATGCGCGGCGCGCCGAGCGCGCTCGAGGTCGGCGCGCTGTCGTGGCTGATCGCGCCCATCCTGCTGTCCTGGTATCTGTCGCGCACCGGCCGCTACGAGAGCGCCTGCGCGCTGTCGTCGCTGGCGTTGTCGGCGTTGATCATGGCGGTCTCGATCGAGACCGGCGGCATCGAATCCTTTGCTGCGGTGTGGCTGATCGTCGTTCCCCTGGAAGCCTCGTTCTCCGCCTCGCGCCGCGTCGTCGTGTTCTCCGCGGGGCTCGCGCTGTGCTGCGCGCTGCTGCTCATCCTCATCGGTCATTTCGGCTGGCTGCCGAAGCCCGAGACCACCCCCGCCTTGCGCACCGTGCTGCTCGCCTTCGGCGTCGCCTCCGCGACGCTCTATGCGGCCGTGCTCGCCTTTGCCGCCGACACGCTCGCGCGCACCAGCGTGACGCTGCTGTCGATGGAGGAGGAGCGCTATCGCCTGCTCGCGCGCAACATGAGCGACGTGATCTCCCGTCATCGCCGCAACGGCGCTGTCATGTTCATCTCGCCCGCGGTCGAGACGCTGCTCGGCGCGCCGGTCGCGCAGTTGCACGGCCATGGCCTGTTCGAACGCGTCCATGTTGTCGACCGGCCGGCCTATCTCACGGCGCTGTCGGAGGCGGCAGGCGGCAGCGAAGCCTCGAGCGTCGAGTTCCGCCTGCGCCGCGATGCGCCGGGCGAGGGGCGCGGCTTTCAGCATCCGGTCGATTTCATCTGGGTCGAAATGCGTTGCCGCCCGCTCGACCGCATCGGCGTGGCGCCGGGCGGATCGGAGCAGGAGGTGGTCGCGGTCATGCGCGACGTCACCGACCGCAAGCTGCAGGAGCAGGCGCTCGAATTGGCGCGCAGCGCCGCGGAGCGCGCCGACGCCGCGAAGACGCGATTCCTCGCCACCATGAGCCACGAGCTGCGCACGCCCTTGAATGCCATCATTGGCTTCTCCGAGATGCTGATGCAGGAGCAGGTGCTGGTGCTGAACGCCGCGCGGCGCCGCGAATATGCGCAGCTCATCAACGATTCCGGCCAGCATCTGCTGTCGGTCGTGAACGGCATTCTCGACATGTCGAAGATGGAGTCCGGCAATTTCGAGCTTACGCCGGAGCCGTTCGCGCCGCGCGCGGCGCTGATCAATTGCTGCAACCTGCTGGCGCTGCGGGCGCGCGAGAACGGTGTCGATCTGTCGGCCGACGTGCCGCAGGACCTGCCGATGGTCACCGGTGATCCGCGCGCCTTCAAGCAGATCGTGCTCAACCTCGTCTCCAATGCCATCAAGTTCACCGAGCGCGGCGGCCGTGTCACGGTCTCTGCCGGCGTCGACGGCGCGCGCCTGCTGCTGCGAATCACCGACACCGGCGTCGGCATCGCCGCCGATGATCTCAAGCGCATCGGCGATCCGTTCTTCCAGGCCGGCAAGACCTACCAGCGCCGTCACGAGGGAACCGGCCTCGGTCTGTCGATCGTCAAGAGCCTCGTGAACTTGCACGGCGGCGAAATGTCGATAGAAAGCAAGATCGACGAGGGGACCACGGTCACGATCGCGCTGCCGATCAACTTCGTGGCCGAGGCGGCCGCGGGCGCCACCATCACGCCGCTGTCGCCCTCGCGCTCCGCCCTGCCAGGGCAGGTCATGCAGGTGAAGAAGAGTGCCTAGACGAGCTGCAGAGGATGATCCGGCGCCGCCGCGCCGTCGCAAGCGCGCTGCCGCGGCTGCGGCCGTCGTCGCGGACGAGCGCGGCTGGCTGCTGCGGGCCATGCTCTACAGCCCCAAGGATCTGTTTGCGGGCCTGCTGGCCTGCGCGGCCGGCAGCGCCATCATCGTCAATGCCGTGTTCCTGCAATCCGGACCGCATCCAGCGCCGATGTTCGGGTCCATCGTGACCATTCCGCCCAATCTGACGAGCTCCAATCCGCTGCCGCGGCCCCGGCCGATGGACATCTCGCCCTTGGATCCGAAGGTCATCGAGACGCGGCCCGCTGAAACCAGGGCTGCAGAGCAGAGGGCGGTTGAGCAGCGCGCCACCGAGGCGCGTCCGGATCAGAAATATGCCGATCCTCTGGCTGATCTCGTCCGCTCGGTCAGCGGCGGTCAGGGCAACGTGCCGCGTCCGCAGCCGACGCAGCAGGGCGGCAATGTCCGCCGTGTCGCCGCGGTCCAGCGTGCGCTGACCGAATACGGCTATGGCCAGTTGAAGCCGACGGGGATGGTCGGCTCCGACACCCAGGCCGCGATCCAGAAGTTCGAGCGCGAGCGCAAGCTGCCGGTGACGGGCCAGGTGTCGGACCGCCTGGTGCGCGAGCTTGCGATTGTCATCGGTCATCCGATCGAATAGAGCAGGGGCGGCTGCGACTTGCAGCGCGCTTGCACCTGCATCGAACCATCATGCGATTGAAGAGCAGCATCTGGGTGAGCGCCTATCTGCGGCGTTGCCAGTCGGCCGGCGCGTTCAGCGCGATCCGCCACCGTGGCGCGGAGGAAGCCGGCGCGGTGTTCGTCAAGGTCGCGCTGATGGACGGCACGGCCCAGCTCTATGTTCCCGCGCCGCAGACCGTCTATGACGACAGCCGGCCGATCGACCGCTTCTTCGTACCGATATCGCCGCAGCCGATCGAGGAAGCGCAGATCGAGGAACGCCTGGTCAAGGAGCTGCGCTTCGATCCCGACGCCTGGATCATCGAGACCGAGGACAGGCAGGGCCGTCATTTTCTCGATCTCGTGCGCGAGCGTCCCTGATCATCGCCAAGATTCGGGACAGCGATCGCGCGTCATCGCTTGAAGCCGTCGGTCCCCGTGCGCACGATCGGCCTCGTCGCGGTGCCGGCCCGCGCCGTGCTGCCACGGACGTGCTGACGTTCGTCGTCATAGAGCGCCGTGCGATGCTTGGCCCTGATCGCGGCCATCCCGGAGCCGCGCCAGGCCGCCAGCATGATCAGCGCCGCGCGCTCGCTGAGGCGCTCGTAGAAACGTGACAGCCGAAACACGGTCTGGACGGACTGGCCCATCTCCGGCTTGAGGAACAGCAGCACGCGCTCGAACACCGGCGCCGGCATGCCGAGCGCCTTTGCGGCGCAGGCCAGCGGCTCGCCGTTCGGGTCGTTGACGACCTCGTGGGTCATGCGTGAGGGCAGGATCAGGCTCTCGCCGAGCTCGATCGTGAACGTCTCGACGTCGGCGTTGAAGGCGGCCATCTCGAGCGCCTCGATCGCATGCACCGCGCGGTGCAACGGCGTCGGCGCGGCGGGTCTTAGCGGCGTGGTGGCGAGGTTCTGCAGGATGGCGATGCGTTCGTGCGAGGCGGCGCGCATGAACATCTCGCTGAGCTCGGCGGCATCCTTCGGCTGCATCGACAATCCAGACGCCGCGTCGTCGCGCGGCGGGATCGGAGACGACGCGCGAAGCGATGCGGGAATGGGGCCGGCGAGCGGCGGCGTCGGCTCGCTCTGCGCCGGGCGCAAGCCCAGCTTGTTCAAAATCTCGATCGGCGTCGCCGGATAGATCGCCAGCCGCGCTCGAACCGCCGCACGGGTCGCATCATCGACGTCGTCGACCAGACGGGAGGCCAATTCGACGAACTGCCGCTCCTCGTCGGCGGAATGCGCGCTCGCCTGGACATAGAGGTCGGTCAGGACGCGCAGCAGAGTGGGCTTGATGTCCACGCCCTCGCGGCGCGAGAGCGTGAGCAACCCGTCGAAGCCGGGGAACAGCGATGATCTTGTCATGTCGGGGTACGCAACTTCGGCAATCGTTGCGCCGATTAGAGCGGAGTTGTTTTAATGCGGCGTTAAGGAAAACAATCGGTGAAGATGGGCCGAAATGACCCGGTGAGACAAAGGCGCAACGCTGGCTTGCCTTCTCTCCCGCCGGTGCACGCGATCCGTGTCGGGCGGCCCGCGCATTAATATCCTCTTAACCACGTCCTGATCTTAATCGATCCGTTCGATGATCTCGCCTTGGCCGCGTCACGCGGCCAGCCTGATCTTCGCCGCGCCGAATGCCAAAGTGCAGCTTCATGCGCCGGCATTCGTGATCGTCAGTTCTGCGTGCCCTCTTGCCTGCGAAGTTCGGGCGACGGGGAGTTTTCAGGGGGTCAGAACTTCGGGCACGAAAGAGAGTCAACATGGCGACCATCATTGAATTCCCGGCGGGCGTTGCGCGTCGCGCGCGGCCTGCCGTGACCGGCGCGCCGCAGGAGGGCATGGGAACGATCCTGATTCTTCCCGTCGTTCGGATCGAGCGCGAGACCCCGACCGACGACCGCGGGCCCCGCGAGGGCACAGCGCCAAGCCGCCGCCGCCGTCGCCGCTGACAAGGTCGGGGGAAACGGGAATGCCGGCCATCGTGAATCCGGCCCGGCGCGCGGTGCCGGTCCTCGCACTCGTTCTCGTCGGCGGACTGCTCGGCGCCTGCAGCGGCGGCGATTTCGGCCGCACCCGCGCCGACATGCGCAATGACGACATGCACAAATGGATCGGGGCGGAAGCCACCGCCAGCGTCGGCGTCAACCCATCGCAATTCCAACTGACCGACAACGAGCGCCAACTGCGCGATCTCGCTTATCCGCTGATCGAGCCGCCGCATTCGCGCCCTGCCTGGAAGAGCGTGTTCGGCGACTATCAGCCGTCGGCCTCGCCCTGGCGCCAGAAGGTCGTGTTCGACCGCACCGCCTATGGCCGCGCCCTGATCGACGAGCCGCACCGCTCGCACGCCTCGCGCTACGCCCAGTTGATCGACGACGTGCGTGACGACATCACCCGCTTCGAGCCGTTCTTCGCATCGGCCATCCGCGTCATCGATCTCGACCGCAAGCGCGATGCCAGCATGAGATACATGACCGAGCTCTCGCCGCGCGAGAAGGCCGATGCGGTCGCGCGCATGCAGGAGAACTCGCTGATCGTGCAATGGGTGCAGATCAGCCTGGAGCAGCGCGTCTCGTCCTACCGCTGGGCCTTGGAGCGCCTGGTGCTCCAGGCTCCCGACGGATTGGCCGCCGACGCCGATCGCCTGATCCATGAACTGGCGGCTCAGACCGCCAATCCGCCGGTCGCGGCGCGGCCCCTGATCGAACGGCCGCTGACGACGCGGGGCTAGCCCGGCACGACCTTGCTCCGGCGCCGGCCTCGCTTGGCCGGTGCTCCCTTTTGCCGCCCTGCTGTCGCACGGAGCTTCTGCGGCGCTGCCGCGCGCAGCGTTGCGATCAGGATCTTCAGCGCCTCGGATGGGGCGCGCGAGGCGGAGTAGGCGAGGCCGACCTGGCGCTTCAACGTCATCTCGATCTCGCGGACCGCAACGTCGCTTCGGCCGTGCACGACGCCTTCGGGAACGATCGCGACGCCGACGCCGGCGGCGACCAGCGCCAGGGCCCAATCCTCGGTTTCAGCAATGGCGGCGATCTCGCGCGGTCCGCCGCTGCGTCGCGCCAGCGCGCTGTGCTCGCAATGGCAGCGGTCGATCATCGCCACGTCGGCGAGGTCGGCCGCGCGCAAGCGCGGCTTCAGCGTGAGCGGATGCGCGAGCGGGAGCGCCGCGACATAGCGCTCGCTCCACAGCGGCAGGAAATACTCGCCGTCGCCGACCAGGCTTTTTGAGACGATGCGTCCGTCGGCCCGCTCGGTCGGACCGACGATGTGAAGCCTGAGATCCTCGCGCGCCGTGAGCGGCTTGAGCAGCGCGGTCACGCGGCGTCCGTCAAGGGTGCGCATGAGCCCGAGCTTGAGCGCCTGCTTCGGCGCGCCGTGCCGGAACAGGTTGCGGGCGGCATCGGCCTCGCCGACGATCCGGCGGGCGATCGGCTGCAGGCGTTCGGCCGCCTCCAGCGGCACGACACCCTTGCGGTGGCGGAGGAACAGCTCGGTGCCGAGCTCGGCCTCGAGATTGGCGATCGCCAGCGAAATCGATGGCTGCGAGACGAAGCAGCGCGCCGCGGCTCTGGTCAGGCTGCGTTCCTCGAACACGGCGGAGAAATAACGGAGCTCGCGGATATCCATAGGAGCTGCCTATGATGCGTATCACTGATCAATATTTTACTTATCTCAGGCCGGCACGCAAGGATGCGCCCGATATCGGCAATGAAGGAGGAGATCGATGCGCGTCCACCACCTCAACACCGGCACGATGTGTCCACGCGGCGGTCGGCTGGTGAGCGGCAGCGGCGGCCTGTTCGCGCGCGCCCGCCTCGTCTGCCACTGCCTGCTGATCGAAAGCGATGACGGCCTGGTCCTCGTCGACACCGGCATCGGCACCGGCGACATCGCCGCGCCCGCACGATTGGGGGCACGCTGGGTGAGGCAGGCCGCGCCGCTTCTCGATGCGTCGGAGACGGCGCTGCAACAGGTGAGGGCATTGGGCTTCTCGCCCGGTGACGTCAGGCACATCCTGCTCACTCATCTCGACCGTGACCACGCCGGTGGCATCGGCGATTTCCCGAAGGCCAAGGTGCACGTTCATCGCGCGGAGCATGCGATGGCTGTCGAGGGATCCCCGGCGCCGCCGCGCGGCCGCTACGTCGCCGGCCAATGGCGGCATCGTCCCGACTGGCAGTTCTACGGCGCTGACGGCGAGGACTGGTTCGGCTTTCGCGGTGTCCGCGCTGCCGTTGATCGCAGCGGCGACATCCTGATCATTCCTCTGCCGGGCCATACGCGCGGACATTGCGGCGTCGCCGTGCGTCGCGGCGACAAATGGCTGCTGCACGCCGGCGATGCCTATTTCTTCCACGGCCAGCTCGGTCCGCGGCCACGCATGCCGCTGCTGCTCGGGCTATTCCAGCGCAAGGGCGATCAGGATCGCACGATGCGGATCGCCAACCAGGAGCGGCTGCGGCGCCTGAAATGCGACCATGGCGACCGGGTCACGATCGTGAACAGCCACGATCCCGTTGCCTACGAGACGTGCCGCTGCGGTGATCGGGCCGCAGCGCTCATTCCGGCCTGAGCAGGCGGAACGCCTCCTCGAGCAGATGCGGCGTGTGCTTGCCGGTCGAATCACGGCAGGCGCGTTCGAAATAGTCCGCTAGCGCCGGCCGGAATTTGGGATGCGCCGCCTGGTCGATGATGGCGCGGGCCCGCTGTTTCGGCGACAGGCCGCGCAGATCGGCGAGGCCGCGCTCGGTCACGAGAACCTGTACGTCGTGCTCGGTGTGGTCGACATGGGTGACCATCGGCACGATGCAGGAGATCGTCCCATTCTTTGCCGTCGAGGGCGTCATGAAGATCGATAGATAGGCGTTGCGGGCGAAGTCCCCGGAGCCGCCGATGCCGTTCATGATGCTGCTGCCGCGGACATGGGTCGAATTGACGTTGCCGTAGATGTCGGCCTCGATCATGCCGTTCATGGCGATGACGCCGAGCCGGCGGATCACCTCGGGATGGTTGGAGATCTCCTGCGGCCGCAGCACGATGCGGTCGCGCAGGAACTCGATCTCGCGATTGAATTCGATCGCAGCTTCCGAGCTCAGCGACAATGCGGTCGCGGAAGCGAGATCCATCCGGCCCGAGCGGATCAAATTCAGCATGCCGTCCTGCAGCACCTCGGTGTAGGCGGTGAGATGCGGGAACGGCCCGTCGTCGAGCCCGGCCATGACGGCGTTCGCGACATTGCCGACGCCGGATTGCAGCGGCAGCAGATTGCGCGGGAGGCGGCCCTGCTTCACCTCGTGTGCGAAGAACTCCAGGATGTGCCCGGCGATCGCGCCGGAGACATCGTCGGGCGCGGCAAAGCTCGTGTTGCGGTCCGGCGCGTGGGTCTCGACGACCGCGATGACCTTGTCCGGATTGCAGCGATAGGTGGTCTCGCCGATGCGGTCGCCGGGCGCCACGATCGGGATCGGCTTGCGATGTGGCGGCAGGCGCGTGCCGTAATAGATGTCATGCATGCCGAGCAGCGCCGGGTTCATCCACGAATTGACTTCGATGATGACGCGGTCCGCCAGATCGAGCCAGGTCTTGTTGTTGCCGATCGAGGTCGATGGGATCAGCCGCCCGTCTGGCAGGATGCCGGCGCATTCGATCACGGCGACGTCGAGATGGCCGAGAAAACCAAACCACACGAACTGTGCAACATGGCTGAGATGCAGATCGATATAGTCGATGCTGCCGGCGTTGATGCGCTGTCGTGTCGCCGGATCGGACTGATAGGGCAGGCGCAGGTCGATGCCATCAGCCCGGGCGAGCGCGCCGTCGAGCTCGGGCGCGGTGCTTGCCCCGGTCCACACGCCGATGCGGAACGGTTCGCCGCGCGCATGTGCGGCTTCGATCCGGCGCGCCAGCGCGAGCGGCACCGCTTTCGGGTAGCCCGACCCGGTGAAGCCGCTCATGCCGACATGGTTGCCGGGCTCGACCAGCGCGGCAGCCTCGTCCGCCGACATGATCTTGGCGCGCAGCGCCTGTGACATCACCTGCGATGAACTCATCGTGCAAACTCCATGCGCGATCGTCCAGACCGCCAAGTCCGCGCTGTTTAAGGTGGGCCCTCGACGGGTGATTTGACAGGGGTCAAGCCGCAACGGCCCGTGCGTGCATCACAGCCCTGCAAGGCGCGCGCGTCGCAGCTCCCGGACCTTCGCGGCGCGCGAGCGCTCCGTCAGCATGTTGGCCTTGCTGTAGCGCGGGTCGCCGGTGACCTCGTCGCCGACCCAGTCGGGAAGGGTCACGACGGTCGTTTCGGTCGGCAGCTCGATCTCGGCGATGACGACGCCCTCGAGCGCGTCGTGGTAGACGTCGACCTCCCAGACGCCGCTTTCCGCGGGCACGTAGTGACGCGTCTTTTCGAGGATGCGCCCATTGCAATGCGCGAACAGCACCGCGGCGTGGTCCGCTGGAATATCGTACTCGAATTCATCTCGGGTCAGGCCGCGGCGGCCGCTCTTCACGCACAGCGTCGTCCGGTTGCCATAGCAGCGAACGCGGACCTTGAGGCCGTCCTGACGTGCGACGAGCCCGTCGCGCAGGCGTTCACTGTGCGTCGCCTGATCCCGCCAAGCGTCGGACTTGACGAGAAACTTCCGTTCGATTTCGAGAGGCATGACCTGATGTTGAGCGAAGCGCCGCCGTCCTGATACGTCATAGCAGCGGCGCGCGACAACGACTATGCCACCAAGGGTGAAGAGAGTGTTGTCGAATTCATCCAGGACGTCGTATTGACTTATCGTTTGCCGCGCGGCTTCTCGGCCTTGGCCGGTGCCTCGGTCTGTACGCCGCAGCTTGCCGCTGCAAGGGATGCCTGCGCCTGCGGCATGAGACCCGGCTCGGCGGCAAGGGCCTTCAGCACGATCAACCCGGTCGTCGTCGGCGAATCGATGATCAGCCGGTCGGCGGCCGTGATCTCCTCGTCCTCGGGCAGGTCTTCATGCTGCGCCTCGGTCATCAGGTTGAGCTCGATCACGCGCTTGCCGGCGGAGCGATCGTTGATGGCGTAGTAGGCGATCTCGTTGCGCGTATAGAACGACACCGACGTATAGGCCTGGCTCACCGGAACCGTGAGCTTCAGTGGTCCGTCGGACAGATCGTAGCGGCAGATCGCCATGGCGAAAGCCGGGTCCATGAACGGCATCGGCGAATTGCCGGGATCGGCGAGCGGCAAGGGCGTCACGGCGTTCAGCTTGGTCATCGGCGTCAGCCGGGAATAGGCGTCCTGGGTCGAGATCCGAGGCAACGCCAGCACGCTGACGAGATGGACCACGCCGCCGAGCAGCACGCCGACGACGACCGTGAACAGCAGCCGGATCATGATGGGCAGCCCACTGTCGTGATCGACGGCATCGGCGCGTCGCGCTGCGTGCGGGTTGCGACACCGACCGGCGTGTCGTAGAGCCGCAGCATCAGCGCGTAGCGCTCGATGCCGCCGGTCGGCAGCCAGTTGCCGGAGCGCGAGCGCGCGGCGACGCGAATCTCGAAGGAGCCATCGGCACCGCGCACCAACTCCTGGCTGGTGAAGCCGTAGCGCTGCAGCGTGTTGGCGACGAGGTGGCCCTTGCGGTCGTAGAGCGTGAGCGTCCAGAAGCGGGCGGGTGGCGTGACGCCGCTGACGAGGATGTCGCAGCGCCCGTCGAGCGGCTTCTTCTTGTCGTCTCTGGTGGCGGTGAAGGCCACGCCGTCGCCGGTGCCGATCGGCAGCTCGCCGTTGCGGGTGATGGTCGCGCGGGCATAGGGGTCGACGTCGGCCGTGCCCGTCTTCGGACGCGCCGTCCACGCGCCGATCGTCAAGGTGCCGAATTCGGTGCCGCGGGTCGTCGTCATCCAGGTCGCGCCGATGCCGACGCCGGTGGCGATCAGGAGCGTAAGCAGGGTGATGATGAGCAGCCGCACGGGGATCGCTGACGTCAGTTCTTGCGCAGGGCAGGGGTGGTTACGCCGTCGGCCGTTGCCGCGACGTAGTTTTCAGGAAAGGCCAGCGCGCTCGACGACACCGGCTTGGCGGGTTTGCGCGGATCGACGGGCGCCGCCTTCTCGGCCACGCGCGCGGCGTCGTCGAGCATCTTCTCGACCTGGACCAGGACGTCGGCGCCGCGACGGGTCAGGACCGGCGGTGGGCCGGGCTTGATCTCCAGCGTTTTCGGCTGGCCGGCCTGCGCCATCGCGGCGGACGCGGGCTGCGGCGGCAGCTTCTCGCCCATGCCGACTCCGGGCAGCTCCTTGACCTCGATGCCCTGATGCGCTGCGACCATGATGTCGTGCCACGTCTGCGCCGGCAGCGAGCCGCCGGTCATACGGTTGGTCGGCGAATAGTCGTCATTGCCGTACCAGACCGCGCAGGTGAAGTTGCCGGTGTAGCCGACGAACCAGGCGTCCCGATAGGCATTGGTGGTGCCGGTCTTGCCGGCGGTCGGAATGCCGTCGAGTGCGGCGCGGCGTGCGGTGCCTTCGCTGACGACGTGGCTCATCATGCCCGCCATGTCGGCAGCAACCGAGGCCGGGATCGCCTGCTTCGGCTTCGGGCCGTCGCGGTCCCAGCGCCAGACCAGGTCGCCGCCGCCGGTGCGGACCTCGAGCACGGAATGCGGCGTCACCGCCTTGCCCTTGTTCGGGAAGGTCGCATAGGCGACCGCGTGCTCCAGCACCGTGACCTCGTCGGAGCCGATCGGCATCGACGGCGTGTCGGGCAGCGGCGCCTTGAGGCCGAAGCGCCGGGCGACCTCGATGATCTTGGCGCGGCCGGCCTTTGGTCCCTCCCTGCCGCCAAGCGCGATCGACAGCTTCACAGGCACGACGTTGATCGAGCGCGTGATCGCCTGCGTCAGCGTCACCGAGCCGGAATAAGAATGGCCATAATTCTGCGGGCACCAATTGCCGATGCAGACCGGACCGTCGACCACGATCGACGTCGGCTTGAAGCCGTTCAGCAGTGCGGTGGTGTAGACATACGGCTTGAACGACGATCCCGGCTGCCGGTAGGCGTCCACGGCGCGATTGAACTGGCTGGCGCCGTAGTCGCGGCCGCCGACCATGGCGCGGATGCCGCCGTCGAGGTCGGAGACGACAGTCGCCGCCTGGGTTGCGTGATAGTCGCGGCCGAACTGGCGCAACTGGTTCTCGATCGCCTCGTCGGCCGCATGCTGCACGGTCATGTCGATCGAGGTCCGCACCACGAAGACGCGCTCGGTGTAGGATTTCGGGAACGTGTCGACCAGCTTGCGCATCTCGTCGAAGGCGTAGTCGAGGAAGTAGTTCGGCGAGCTCTCATCGCGGCGGTCGACCGCGAAGGCCGGGTTGCGGCGGGCGCCGAACACCTGGCCTTCGGTCATGAACCCGGCGTCGACCAGATTGTCGAGCACGACGTTGGCGCGGGCGCGGGCGGCGGGCAGGTTGATGTGGGGGGCGAACTTGGTCGGCGCCTTGAACAGGCCGGCCAGCATCGCGGCTTCGGCGAGGTTGATGTCGCGCACCGACTTGTTGAAATAGAAGTGTGCCGCGCCGTCGACGCCGAAGGTGCCGCCGCCCATATAGGCGCGGTCGAGATAGAGCTTGAGGATCTCGTTCTTGGTCAGCCGGGTTTCCAGCCAGATCGCCAGGAACGCCTCGTTGACCTTGCGCTCGATGGTGCGCTCGTTGGACAGGAACAGGTTCTTGGCGAGCTGCTGGCTGATCGAGGAGCCGCCCTGGCGGACGCCGCCGGCCTGGGCGTTGGTGACGAGGGCGCGCGCCGTGCCGGCGATGTCGATGCCGAAATGATCGTAGAAGCGGCGGTCCTCGGTGGCGAGCGTCGCCTTGATCAGATTGTCCGGAAAGTCCTCCAGCGGGATCGAGTCGTTGTGCTTGATGCCGCGGCTGCCGATCGGGTTGCCGTAGCGGTCGAGGAAGGTGACGGCGAGGTCGGACTTCTTCAGCCAGTCCTCGTCGGCTGTTTCCCGGAAGGCGGGGATCGCGAGCGCCAGCATCAGCACCAGGCCGCCCAGCCCGATGGTGGCAGCCTCTGAGAACGGCTCGACGAACACCCAGCGCTTCCAGCCGCCGACATAGAAGCGGTCCATGAACGCCGAATAGCGTTCATACAGCTCGCGGGTGCCGCGCAGGGAGGAGAACAGCGCCGAATCGAAGCGGGCGTCGAGATCCAGGCGGAAATTGTTGATCCGCTTCTTCCAATCGTCTGGAATGATCTGCCGCACGGGAACCCTGGTCGTTTCGAAAGCGTGTCAGCTGGCTTCGAAAGCACTCAGCAACTGGGGCTGGGGGCCATCGAAGGGTCTTGCGCGATTGTTGCGGCAAACCCATGGCACTGCACAGTCAGCCGCCCGAACCCGAGCACCTGACCCCAAGCCGCGTTGCCGGCGCCGCGCCGGAGTGACTCAACTATGTATCTAGCCGAGCGGAGGTCACAAACCAATGGTTCCGCTCACAATTTGATGCACAAAGCTAACGTGCCGCCGTAATCGGCAAAGCCCCTTGCGCGGCTCGGGGCCGGGCACCTAGATGGCGGCCACGCCATGCCCTCCTTGAGAATCGCCCGATGACCGCACCGCTCAAACGTCCCTCGGGCCAGGAGGGAATGTTCTGGAAAACCAAGATCTTGGAAGAGATGTCCGAGGCAGAATGGGAAAGCCTGTGCGATGGCTGCGGGCGCTGCTGCCTGGAGAAGCTGGAAGACGAGGATACCGGCGACATCTACTTCACCCACATCTCGTGCAAGCTCTTGGATGCCGGGCTATGTGCCTGCAAGAACTACCCGAATCGTTCCGAACAAGTGTCGGATTGCGTTCGCCTGACGCCTGAGAACGTCCGCACCCTGACGTGGCTGCCGCCGAGCTGCGGCTACCGCCTCGTGGCCGAGGGGCGCGATCTCTACTGGTGGCATCCCTTGATCTCGGGCGATCCTCAGACGGTGCATGAAGCCGGCGTCTCGGTGCGCGGACGGGTCGAAGGGACCGAGGACGACGTTCCGGACGACCAGCTCGAGGACCACATCGTGCAATGGCCGGTGCTGCTGCCGAAGCGGGCCAAGCTGAAGCGACGGCCGAAATAGGCTCGATCACCTCGCGTTCGCAGCAAATCACGATGATGCGACCGTTCTCGTGCTGTCGGGATGCACCCATGCGCCCGGCCGGCTGCCGCGGGGGAAATTTATGCCTTAAGTAGTTCGCCAGTCAGCGAATCCGCGCGGCGTTGGTCGCGCCCGGCATAGCATTCATCCCATGAACAAGTTCGATCGGCAGAGCCATTGTCCTGCCGCGTCCCAATCCCTGCCCGAAGAGATCGCCGCCGAGCTGCCGGCCATTCCGCCGCAGGTGCAGGCGATCGAGGATGCGCCGCCGCTCGCGCCGCCCGTGCCGCTGACCCAGGCCGAGGTGCGGACCATCCTGATGAGCCTGCTGCTGACGATGTTCCTGGCCGCGCTCGACCAGACCATCGTGGCGACCGCGCTACCGACCATCGGCCGCGAGTTCCAGGACGTCACCAATCTCTCCTGGGTGATCACCGCCTACCTGCTGGCGTCGACCGCGGTGGCGCCGGTGTTCGGCACGCTCTGCGACATCTATGGCCGCCGCTCGATGATCATCACCGCGCTCAGCCTGTTCGTGGTCGGCTCGGTGGTCTGCGCGCTGGCGCCGAACATGCCGGTGCTGATCCTCGCCCGCGGCCTGCAGGGGCTGGGTGGTGGCGGCATCATGCCGGTGGTCCAGACCGTGATCTCCGACGTCGTCAGCCCGCGCGAGCGCGGCCAGTACCAGGCCTATTTCAGCGGCGTCTGGCTGCTCGCCGGCCTGCTCGGGCCGGTGATCGGCGGCTTCTTCGCCGACCATCTGCACTGGTCGATGATCTTCTGGATCAACGTCCCGCTCGCGATCGCCGCTCTCGCCTTGCTGCTGCCCAAGATGGGCCGGCTGCCGGTCTATCACCGGCTGCGCAAGGTCGACTGGGCCGGCGGCCTGCTGCTGATGGCCTCGGCCGTCGTGTTCATGCTGGTGCTGACCTGGGGCGGCCACAAGCTGGCCTGGCTATCGCCGACCCTGCTGGCGATGATCGGCAGCGCGGTGGCGCTGGGCTTGGCCTTCGTCTGGCACGCCAGACGGGCCGATGAGCCGTTCCTGCCGCTGTCGCTGATGGGCGGCACGGTCGTGCCCTACGGCATGCTGGCAAGCGGCTGCGCACTTGGCGCGCTGATCGGGCTCACGGTCCATCTGCCGCTCTATTACGAGCTGGTCTATCATTTGACGCCGAGCGAGGCCGGCCTCGGCCTGATTCCGATCGCGGCGATCTCGACCTTCGGTGCGGCGATTGCCGGCCGCACCATGGCCCGGGTCAGGCACTACAAGCGCGTCGCCATCGTGGGCACGATCATCGGCACCATCGCCGCCGCGGTCATGACGGTGACCACGCCCTCGCTCTGGGTGCTGATGGCGCTGCTGTCGATCTACGGCATCGGGCTCGGAACGGCGTTCCCGATCTCGGTGGTCTCGCTGCAGAACGCGGTGGACCGCTCCCAGATCGGCACCATCACCGGCGCGATGAACTTCTTCCGCTCGATGATGTCCTCGTTCACGGTTGCGGCCTTCAGCGCCATCCTGCTGATGGCGCTGGGCGCCGACATTTCGCTGGCGGAGGGCGCCCATGGCGCGGTCAGCGGCATCGCGGAAGCCGACATGATCCATGCCTTCCGCTTCGTCTATGCCGCGGCCACCGCGATGCTGGCCTGCGCCTCGGTCTGCATGATGCTGATGGAGGAGCGGCCGCTGGCCGGCCCGTCGCGCACCGAGCCGGTGGAGATGGCGGAATAGGAAAGACAGGTAGGGTGGGCAAAGGCGCCCGGCACAGCCGTTGTTCCAAGGCACCCTGTCGCGCGCGCCGTGCCCACCGTCGTCAAGCTCAGCCCGCGGCGAGATGGTGGGCACGGCGCCACCACGATGGGACGTGAGGAGAGAGCACAGCTGCGCCTTTGCCCACCCTACGGTTCGTCAGTTGGGGCCGCTACTCGCGCGGCTGAGGGATCTCGATGTTGTCCTGCCCGCGCGAGCCGTCGTCGAGCGATGACTTCACCAGACCAGCCTCGACGCGTTTCGCAAATTCGGTCGATCGGCCGTTCGCCAGCTCCCTGGCTTGGCTGATCCATCGCTCGCGCTCGATCCGTCCTGCGAACGCCAGATACGAGCCGACCCATTTGGCGTGCTCGGCGGTCCAGGCTGCGATCTGCTCGAAATGCCAGATGCCGAGGCCGTGCAGCCGGGCCTCGTTCTGCTTGCCGATGCCCTTGATGAGCTTGAGATCGTCGGCTTGCCCGCCGCGCGGCGCCGCCAGTCCGAGCGGGCGGGCGCCGCCATGGGTGTCCTCGTTCTCGACGGGCGGCATCAGCGCCGGCAGGTGGGCCAGGAGGTAGCTGGCCTCGTCCTCGCTCAGCGGCGCGTCGGCCTGATCATCGATCGTGATCGCGCCGGACTTCACCGCAGTCGAATGCGCGGTGTCGAGGCCCGCGGCGAGCAGCTTGGCCTGCGCGATCCAATGCTCGCGCTCGATCCGGCCGGGGAAGGCCATGTGATGGCCGACCCAGCTCGCATGGTCAGGCGACCACGCCGCGATCTGGCTGAAATGGTGGATGCCGATGTCGTTGAGGACGCGCTCGTTCTTGGGTCCGATGCCCTTGATCAGCTTGAGATCATCGGCGGCACCGTTGGGTGCGGGCAGGGCCGGCGGCCTGCCGTCGGCTGTGGCTGGGATCTCCGGCGCCGATGATGCGGCAACCTCGGCTGCAAGCCGTTCCGCCTCGGCGTCTGCGGCGAGGTCATCGGCTTCCGCCCTTGCGGCCGCGTCGGCGGCCAGGCGATCGGCCTCGGCCTTGGCGGTCGCTTCGGCCGCGAGACGCTGAGCCTCCGCCTCGGCTTTCGCGACGGCCTCCGCCGCAAGACGGTCTGCTTCGGCTTTCCCCGCTGCCTCAGCGGCCAAGCGTTCAGCTTCGGCCTTTTCGGCCGCTTCTGCCGCAACACGATCGGCCTCTGCTTTCGCGGCTGCTTCCGCAGCGAGGCGGTCGGCCTCGGCTTTCGCGGCGGTCTCCGCAGCAAGGCGCTGGGACTCGGCGTTCGCCGCCGCCTCGGCAGCGAGACGTTCGGCTTCGGCCTTCGCTGCGGCTTCAGCCGCCAGACGATCAGCTTCGGCCCTTGCCGTGGCTTCCGCGGCGAGCTGCTCAGCCTCGGCCTTTGCGGCCGTTTCGGCGGCTAGACGCTCGGCCTCCGCCCTTGCAGCGGCTTCGGCCGCAACACGTTCGGCTTCAGCTTTCGCGGCGGCTTCAGTGGCGAGGCGATCGGCCTCGACGCTGGCTGCGGCTTGCGCAGCCGGGGATGGGCTGTCCGCCCAAGGACTGGCCGCCGCCGGTGCGCCGGCGAACGCGACGCTGTGTCCTGGACCGCCCGGAGACATCGCACTGGTGTCACCCAGCCCGACATAGTCCTTGAGCTGTCCGCCGATCAGGCAGCCGAGCACATAGGCGCCGACCATCAGCAGGCCGACCTCGAGCCACAGGCCGGCACGTCCGGGCAGCACGCTCAGCAGCGCCATCACGATCCCGATGACGAGGGCGAGCGTCGCCGGCAGCAGCCAGCTTCTCAGCCAATCCGGCCGCGGCGCGTCCGACCAGGTGCGCCAGCCGACAAAGCCGCCGATGCCGACGGCGAAGATGATCCAGAACGGAAATGTCGCAAGGTCGTACATCATGATGTCAGCGCCTCACTTGACGACGAATTCGATGCGGCGGTTCTGCGCGCGGCCTTCGGCCGTGTCGTTGGAGGCGACCGGCTTGGTCTGGCCGTAGCCTTCCGAGGTCATGCGCGAGGTGTCGATGCCGGCGTCGCCGATATAGCCGACCACCGCGGCAGCCCGGCGCTTGGAGAGGTCCATGTTGTTAGCTTCGTCGCCGACATTGTCGGTGTGGCCTTCGATCGCGATCTCGGCGTCCTTGCAGCGCTGCGCAACCTCGATCAGGTGATCGAGCAGCGCCAGCGACTCGCGGCTGAGCTCGGCGCTGCCGGTGCTGAAGCGGACGCGGCCCTTGGCGAGCAGCCCGTTGAACGCCGGCTGGCACTCCGCGACCGCGAGTGGCGGGCTTTCCGGCTTGAGGCCGATCTTGACGTCGTCGAGCTTGAAGCCGCTGCCGACCGCATCGGCGAGCTCCTTGCGGACCTGCTCTGCCGACTTGTCGTAGATGGCGAGCCCGTCGACCGTGATCGCCGCGTCCTTCGCCGTCAGCGCACCCGACCACAGCCGCGCCAGCGCCGGGAACGTCGCCTTCAGCGACTGCACGTAATCCTTTGGCGCACCGTCGCCGATCTTCAGGCCGTCCTCGACCGTCTCGGTGATGAACGTCGACGTGGCGGCGTCGACGAGATCGCGGCGGGCGGCATCATCAGGCACGTAGCCGCTCAGCATGACACGGCCGTCCTGCTTCTGCAGTCCGAACGCGTAAGGCGAGACCGGGCCGTCGCGGACGTCGATGGACGCGAGCGCAAACGGCGCGGGCAGGGCGCCGGCCAGTTGCTCGCGCACGGCTGCGCCGGTGACGTTGGCGAGTCCGACGCCCCTGAGCGAGACCTGGGTGTCGTTGATCTCGGCGCGCCCCTGCGAAAGCCGGGCGAGCTGCTGCAGCAGGCTCGCGCTCGCTTTGGCAAGGTCGCCATCCGGGGCGCCGCGGGCGATGCCGATCTGGCTCTTGATCGGCTTGCCGTCGAACTGTCCGCTGGCGGAGCCCAGCATCGCATCGCGGGTCGCTCCGCTCGGCGCGAGACCTGTGAGGCTCAAGCCGGTGCCGTCGAACTCCGCCGACCAGCGATAGGGCTTGATCTCCGGCGGCAGAATGTCGGCCTTCGCCAAGGTCAGCCCGGTCGGCAGCTTGCCGACACCGGCCATCGTTTCGTCATAGGCGGCGGTCGAGGGCGCCTCGCCCGAAATCGTGTAGGTGGCGTCGGAGATGACGACGCGGCCCGTGCTCAGCCTGGTGAGCTCCGTCAGCGCATAGGACGTGTAGGCACCAAAATCGCCAGCAGGCGCGCCACGCGCGATCTGCATGTGATGCATCACCGACGCGCCGGGCCAGGCCTTGATCGCGGCGGCCTCGAGCGCGCGCCTGATGTCGTCATTCGGAACGACGCCGGACATCACCAGCGTGTTGCTCTCGCGAACCGCGCTCCAGATGAACGGTTTTGCCTCCGGCGGCAGGATCGCGACCTTGTCGAGCACGGCGCCGCCCGGCAACTGCCGCGTCGCGGCGATGGCGGCCTCATAGGCGTCCGACGATGCGGCGGCACCTGCGATCGAATAGGCCTTGTCCGCGAGCGCGAACGCGCCGCCGTTGAGCTTGGCGGCCTGGACCGATCCGTGGCTCGCGATGGCCGCGAAGTCGGCCGGAGCTCCCAGCGCATAGCCGAGGCGATCGACCACCTCACCGCCGGACGAACGGACGGCATTGAGCACGGCATTCCGAACGGCGGGCGTCGGCACCGCGCCTTCGAGCACGAGCTGGCTGCCGTTTCGCGTGGCGCGGAAGGCATACGGTTTCGGTGTCGGCAGCTTGTCGTAGGTGCCGTCGACGAGCCGAACGCCGTTGACCGACGCGGCGTCCTCCAGTTTCGTCGACTGATCGGGACTGAACTCCGGCCCTTCGATGCGAACGTCACGCCCCGCGACAGAGACCTTGAGAGCCGCGGCTGTGTCGGGGACGGCGGCGGCAACGGCGGCACGTGCCCGCGGTGCGATATCGTCCTCGACCCCCGCCGTCTTGAAGCTCATGGCCGCGAGCCACAGCACGGCAACAGCGATCAGTCCCGCCCACCATTTCGATGGTTGATGCATGTGAGAGCCCCTCGTTTCCCCACCTGCGCCCGGTTCACCCGGATCGTTCCGTTGTCATGAACCACGTGTCGAGCCTATCAGAACAGCTCTCGGAGACCAGCCGTCGGCACGTTGTGTGTTTCAATATGCACAAGCTGCGAGAGCGTCGCCGTCTGCGAGCTTCGCACCGCACCCGATCGTCCTCAAGGTGCGATCAAAGTGTGACCGTTCGACGACGAACATCGCAGGCGCGCAGCCTTCGCGGCTACGCCGCTCGCATCACTCCTCCAGCGCCCGGCGCAGGCGGCGGATGATGACGCCGCGGGCGCGATCGTCGGCGGCCTGCTCGATCCGCTCGTGGATGTCGAGCAGCAGACCCGACATGTCGTTGTGCCAGTCCAGCCGGGTGACCGCCTCCGGCGCCAGCCGCCGTCGGCGCGCGACGTCGAGCGGCGTCGGCACTGCGCTCGTCAGCTCATAGACGTCGTCGAGCAGGGGCGAGAACACTTTCGCCGCCGGCACGATCCGCTCGGCGACGCGCGTCGCCAGCGCCGCGATCGCAGCGTCCTCGCCGTGGGACAGGAAGAGGCCGCGCGCGATCGGGCGGCGGGCCGCGATCCAGCGCGCGATCTCGGCGCCGTCGGCGTGGCCGGAATAGTCGTCGATCATGCGGATGCGCGCCGCGACCTTGATCTCCTCGCCCTGGATGCGCACCGCCTTGACGCCGTCCTGCAGGAAGCGCCCAAGCGTGCCGTTGGCCTGGTAGCCGACCAGCAGCACGGTGGCGCGGCTGTTCCACAGCCAGCGCTTGAGATGATGGCGGATGCGACCGGCATCGCACATGCCGCTGGCGGCGATGATGATGTGGAAGCCGGTCAGCTTGGCGATCGCCTTGCTTTCATCGACGGTCTCGGTGAAGCGCAGATGCGACGACGACAACAGACGGCCGACATCGCTGCCGCCGTCGAGGCTCTCGGTGTGCGCGCGAAACACCTCGGTGGCGTGGATCGCCAGCGGCGAATCCAGAAACATCGGCGCGGCCGGAATCTCGCCTCGCTCCATCAGGCCGACCAGATCGACGATCAGCTCCTGCGTCCGTTCCACCGCGAAGGCCGGGATCAATAGCGCGCCCTGGGCCGCCGCCGCGTCGCGCACCTCGCCGGCCAGACGGCCGCGGCGCAGCTCCGGCGTGGTCGGCTCACGGATGCGGTCGCCATAGGTCGCCTCCGAGATCACGTAGTCGAAGCCCTCGGGCGCTTTCGGATCCGGCTGCAGCAGCTTGGCGTCGGGCCCGACATCGCCGGAGGCGAGCAGCCGCAGCGGCGCGCCGTCGGCGCCTTGTCCTGCGAATTCGATCTCGATCGAGGCCGAGCCCAGCAGATGCCCGGCATTCCAGTAGCGGGCGCGGACGCCGGGAATGATATCGGTCCAGGTCTCGTAGGGGACGGCTTGGAAGTATTGCAGCGCGGCGATGGCGTCGTCCTGGGTGTAGATCGGGCTGACCTCGCCGCGGCCGCGCGCGGTGTTGCGGCGGTTCAGCGCCAGCACCTCCTGCTCCTGGATGTTGCCGGCATCGGGCAGCATCCAGGAGCAGAGATCGATGGTGCCGCGCGTCGCGAAGATCTTGCCGTCGAAGCCCATGCGCACCAGTTTCGGCAGCAGGCCGCTATGGTCGATATGCGCATGCGTCAGCAGCACTGCGTCGATATCGGCGGGACGGAATGGGAAGTCGCCGTAATTGAGCTCCTTCAGCGTCTTCTGACCCTGGAACAGGCCGCAGTCGATCAGCATCTGTCCGTTGTCGGTCCGGACCAGATAGCAGGACCCGGTGACGGTGTGCGCCGCACCGCAGAATCGAACGGTCACACTCATGCGGCGGTCTCCCGAGGACGATGGATCGATGCTCGACGACGGTTCATCACGAACGACCGTTCGCGCCGTCGGCGAAGCTATAGCCGTGGTTGGCGGCGGCCGCGGCTGCGGCCAGATCATGCTCCGACGGATCGCAGGTGAACACGCGATAGAGTGGCTCACCCCGGTCGACACGATCGCCGATCTTCCTGAACAGCATGATCCCGGAGCCCTTGTTCACGGGCGCGCCGGCGGTGCGCGCGAGGCGATTGAGCCGCAGGCAATCGATCGCGGAGACGATACCGTCGTGTTCGGCCTTGACGTCGAAGGCGAGATCACCGAGCTCGCTGCGGCATTCCGGTGGGCCCTGCGCATCGATGATCTTCAGCATCTGCTTGAGCGCCGCGCCGCTGTCGAGCAGCTCGCGCGCCCTGTTATAGCCGGCGCCGCCGCGCAGCTTCGGATCATATTCGAGCAGATGCGCCGCCAGCCGCAGCGATTTCTCGCGCAGGTCAGCCGGGGCCGACGGCTCGTTGCCCAGCACCGCCATCACGTCGCGCGCCTCCAGCACCGGCCCGATGCCGTTGCCGATCGGCTGGCGGCCGTCGGTGGTGATCACCTCGACCTTGAGACCGAACCTGTCGCCGACGAACTCGAACAGCTTGCGCAGGCGCATCGCCTCCGCGCCGCTGGTCAGCTTGGCGGTCGGGCCGACCGGCAGGTCGAGCAGCAGATGCGTCGAGCCGGCAGCGAGCTTCTTCGACATGATCGAGGCGACCATCTGCTCGCGGGTATCGAGGCTGAGCGGGCGCTCGACCGAGATCAGGATGTCATCGGCCGGCGACAGGTTGACGTGGCCGCCCCAGATCACGCAGCCATTGCAGGCGGCGACGATCGATTTCATCTCCTCCGCGCCGACATTGACCCGCGCCAGCACCTCCATCGTGTCGGCGGTGCCGGCCGGCGAGGTGATCGCACGCGAGGAGGTCTTCGGGATGGTCAGGCCGTGGGCGGCGACGATCGGCACCACCACCATCGAGGTGCGGTTGCCGGGGATGCCGCCGATGCAATGCTTGTCGACCACGACCGGGTCCGGCCATTTGAGCTGAGTGCCTGCATTGGCCATGGCGCGCGTCAGCGCCAGCAGCTCACCCGAGGTCATGAAGCTGGCCGACCCGATCAGGAAGGCTGCGATCTCCATGTCCGAATAGCGGTAGTGGGTGAGGTCCTCGATCACGGCAACGATCGCCTGGTCGCTCAAGGTCTCACCCCGGATCTTGGCCCGGACCGCCTCCATGCTGTCGGGCGGCGTCGCGGGCGACACGGTCGCGAGCGTGCCGGCCGGCTCGGCAAAGCGCCGCAGCGCCGGCTCCGACAGGCCGATCTCGTCGGGCCCGATCAGTGCGTCGTCGTCGGTGATCAGGAGTGTGGCCAGCAGCGTCCGCGAGTTGCAGCGCAGCTCGACGCGGCTGAAGCCGCGGAAGACCTCGGGCCGCAGCGCCTTCGAGCGGCGGGAGATCACGACAACGTTCTCGCGGCCGGTGTCGAGCGCGACGCTGCGGATCTTGAGCTGGGGGCGGGCGGAATCTGTTGTGCTCATGGCGACCAGGATAACCTTTAAGGCGGTCCACGCCATCGCCGTTGACCCAGATCATGACGTGGCATCTGGCGGATAAGCCGAATTTTTTCTGAATGTGTCGGACGAGGATTCAGCGGCTCGGCTCTGCCGCCAGCCGGCCGGGGGCCGCGGACTGAGAATAAAGCGAAGCAAGTTCAGTTGCTTGCACTCCGGTTCGGATCTCGGAGGTCGGGTGAGGGCGGGCCTGCGATCGAATGCCGGCTCCGAATCTGGGCCGCGCAGGTACCTCATCGGGTTAACCGATTGTTCAAGCCGATGACGGAGGGTTTCCGGCGGGGCGTCCATCCCGGCCTCGGCGCGCCCTTCCGGCGCGTCAGATGATCGAGCCCGACCGGAGAGGTAGATGCGGCAGTTGATTGCGAGCTTCCTGAAGAATCAGGCTGGCGCGACCTCAATCGAATACGCCATCATTGCCGGCGGATTGAGCATCGTGATCCTGGCGGCCGTCAATGGCCTGGGCTCGGGGCTGAGCAGCAAGTTCACCGCGATCAACACCTCGATCAAGTAGAGCCCGCCGGTCAAATTGCCGCGCGATCAAGTCGGCGCGTGATCAACTCATTGGCCGAATCAACTCATTGGCCGATCAAGTCACAGGCGTCGTGATTGTGCACGACGCCTGCTGCATTGTGCCCCATCCCATTCTGTTGCATGCGACGCGCCGCCAGTCTCCACGAACGAAGCTTCCGGCGGGGGCATCGCCGGAAGCTCGTCGAGCAGTCAGAGGTTCAACAGCCCAGCTTCAAAAGTTGCGCTGGGCGCGCAGCAGCATGCTCACCGTGTCCTGGTCCTTGAGCTGGTAGATCGCGGCCGGCTTCGCCGTGCTCGTGACGGCCGGAGCAATCGCCGTGCCCGAATATTTCTGGTCGAGGTGGCTGTAGGTCACGTCGGCCGAGAAGGTCAGGCCCTTGACCGGCGTCCATCGGGTGATGAGGCCGATCTGTCCGAGATTGAAGTCGGGGTTGCAGGTCGAGCCCGCCGTCAGCATCGCGGTGGCGGCAATGCCGGCACAGATGAGGCTCGATCCCGTCTGGCCATAGCGCACCTGGGCATAGGCGCCGTACAGCGCCGTATTCCAGCGCGGATCCCAATTGTGGGTGAAGGCGCCGCGCATGCCCCAGGTCTGCACGGTCGACAGGCCCGTGCCGGTGCCGAACACCGCGTCGGCGACGCCGGCGAAGCCGATGCTCTGATAGGCGCCGGCTACGTTGGTGCCGCCGTACATCGCGTAGGTCGTGTTGGCGAGGCTCTGGAAGTTGTAGCGGCTAGCGCCGTCGGTGTAGACCGCCTGCAGGTTGACGACGTCGCCCGGACCGGTCGGGATGTTCTTGATCGACAGCGCCAGTTGCGCGGCCCAGCCCCACTTGTCGGAGGGATGACCCGAGGTCTCGGTCGCACCGTAATAGGCGGCATGATTGTCATGCGCGGCGAACGACGCCTGGAAGATGCCCCACGCCTGGTCGACGCGAACCATGCCGATGATGTCGGGAGACACCGTCCCGCCGAAGCTGCTCGAGCCATAATTGCCGCCGAGCACGCCGGCCGCGGTGATGCCCGACGTGTTCCAGATGTTGGTGGTGAAGAACTGCGTCTGGTCTTCCAGCGAGACCGCGGCGGTGATGCCCTGGCCGAAATCGGCGGTATAGGTGAACTGGTTGACGCCGTTGTTGGAGCCGCTGCCGCCAACCAGGCCGTCGAAATTGTTGCCGGGATAGTTGGTCCAGGGCGCGTCGAAGGTCGACACCGCCTTGCCCATCGTGAAGCCGGCGAACTGAATGAAGGCGTAGTAGACGCCGACGATGCCGCCCGAGATGGCATCGCCGGTGTAGGAGGTGGCGCCGGCGCCCGCGCCGCCATAGGAGCCCGAAGTCCAGTTCAGCACGGTCTCGAAGTAGGTGCGCACCACGCCATATTCGGTCGCGGTGCGCGTATCGATGTTCAGATCCTGGCGCGAACGGGTCTGATAGCGGTTGCTCAGGCGGTTGTCTGCGCCGGCCTGGCCTGAATAGGCGCCACCGTAATTGCTGTTGGTCCACAGCGCGGTCTCGGCGCGCAGATAGCCGCCGAGCTTGATGCAGGTGTCGGTGCCGGGAATGTAGTAGAAGCCGGTGCCGTACAGCGAGCACACCTTCACATATTCGACGGCCTTGGCCTTCAGCGGAAGATCCGCGGCCTGCGCCGCCGCGGCGGACAGTATCACTGCTCCCGTTCCGAGTAGCAGGCCCCTCAACGTCTTCATTTCCGTTTCTCCGGTTGACGGCGATGCACACGGCCCCCCGCGTGTCGCCTCTGGCTTCGCCAGATTGCTGCTCTCACACATTTGATTCCGGCGACGGCTTGATCGGCGCGACTGGCGGAATGGTTGAATGCAGTGTGCATGAGCCAATTTCGATTTGATGAATGTGCTCTGCTTGTTCGAGGCACACTCGATCGTCGTTAACACGCTGCTCGCACGCACCAGCGTCGACGCGGTCACGCCGCGGTTTTGGCCTCGCTGTGTCAATTTGTTAATGGTGATAATCGTGAATAGGTTAGATGGGAATCCCGAACAATCCCGCTGCACATCGCAAACTGCGCGCATCATGGCGTTTCGCAGCGTCGCTGCCGACGCGCGAATGATCTCTCCGGCCTCGCACGTGATCTCAGCGGCGGTTGGGCTCGACGTGCATCGACGTTCGATGTGACGTCGCTGCTACCAACCCGTGTGCGCCGTAATCCGCCGCGCGCGTCATCGCGTCCAGGGTGACGCCGCTGCGCCAGCGCTTGACGAAGTCGAGAAAGACCTGCAGCGGCATCGGCGGTTGCCGGCGGCTCGGATGGTACAGGAACAGTCCGGGCGTCGCGTAGCTCCAGCCGGGCAGCAGCCGCATTAGCCGTCCTTCGGCCAGATGCGGCTCGATCATCGGCTCGACGAGATAAGCGACGCCGATGCCGTCGAGTGCGGCATTCAGCGCGAGATCGAAGTCGTTGACGATGAGGGAGCCGTCCACAGCAATCTCGGTGCGCTCGCCGCCCTTTTCGAAGATCCAGGGCTGCAGCGTATCGTCGGCAGGGACCCGATGCCGGATGCAATTATGGGCCTGGAGATCCTCGGGAACGGCCGGCGCGGGATGCGCCGCGAGATAGCCGGGGGCGGCAACCGCAACGAAGCTGCACTCGTCGAAGACGCGGATGACCTTCATGTCGCGCTCCACCCGGTGTCCGGATCTGATGCCGGCATCAAAGCGATTGCGCACGATGTCACTGTTGGTGTCGTCGACAGCCAGTTCGATATGGATGTCCGGGTATTCGGCCAGGAATGACCTGATCAGGGGGCCGAGCCCCCTTACGGCGAACACGCGGGATACGGTCAGGCGCAGGGTGCCCATCGGCTTGTCGCGGAACGCGTTGATGCTCTCGATGGCCTGGTCGACCCGTTCGAGAATCGGCTGGATCTCCGCCAGCAGGCGCTCGCCGGCCTCCGTGAGGGCCACGCTGCGTGTCGTCCGGTTGAACAGCCTGACGTCCAGCCGCTCCTCGAGGCTCTTGATGGTCTGGCTGATGGTGGGCAAGGAGCAGCCGAGATAAGCGGCGGCCTTGGTGAAGCTCAACGAATCCGCGACGGCTGCGAAAGCGGAGAGCTCGGACAGCTGAACCCGTGCCATCGCTAGGCGTACTGCGCCCGGCGTTGGTCCGTATCGTGCTGAAACATCCATATCCCCCTGATACGCCGCGTCGTGCGGCTGGGACGACTTCGCCAGCGTCGTCCCGACCGACCAGGCACATCAATCTTCCATCAGGAAGCTGTACGCCCGGATCACCATCCCGCGCCGCAGAGCTAGGCGCGACGTGATCATTCCGCAAGCATCGGAGCGATGTCGACACGATCACAAATCCGCGCCTGATCGCTGGATCACCGTCGCAGGATCAACTTACCTGACCAAGGCAGATGTTTCCGCCGTGAATGGGACGGCGGCGATCGATGCGGTGTCGTTGGTGGATGACAGACCCGTGGCCACGCGCGGTGTGGCGTGCCCGCTGCAACACCTGGAACTCGCGGCAGTCGCGGCCGAGTGACCGTTATGCAGAGGACCCGTACGACGTGCAGAGATCCGGAGGTCGCTCGCCGTATCGAAGCCTCAACTCGCTTTGCGTGAGCGTGCGGTGGTTCGCACGGGCTTCTCCGACTTCTTCGGCTCCTCGGCCTTCTTCGTCTCGTCCTTGGCCTTCTTGCCGCTGATCGGCAGCAGCATCTCGCGCTGGCCTTCGACGCGCTTCTTCGGCTTCTTGGCCTTGGCCTTCGGCGCGGGGGCGGCCGCGGCGGGCGCCTTGTCACCCTCGCTGGCAAGGCTGCGCTTCAGGGCGTCCATCAGGTTGATGACGTTGCCGCTCGACTTCGGCGCGGCCTTGGCGGCGATCGTCACGCCGCTGCGCTTCTTGTTGATGAGCTCGATCAGCGCGGCCTCGTAGTGATCCTCGAAGTTCTCCGGCTGGAAGTCGGCCGATTTCTTCTCGACGATGTGCTTGGCGAGATCCAGCATGTCGCTGGTGATCTTCACATCCTGGATGTCGTCGAAATATTCTTCCTCGTTGCGCACTTCGTAGGGGTAGCGCAGCAGCGTTCCCATCAGGCCCTTGCCGAGCGGCTCCAGCGCGATGATGTGCTCGCGGTTGGTGAGCACGACACGGCCGATCGCGACCTTGTCCATGCTGCGGATGGTCTCGCGAATGACTGCGAAGGCGTCATGGCCGACCTTGCCGTCAGGGACGAGGTAATAGGGGCGGATCAGATAGCGGCTGTCGATGTCGGTGCGCGGCACGAACTCGTCGATCTCGATCGTGTGCGTCGATTCCAGCGCGATGTCCTCGAGCTCGTCCTTGGTGACCTCGATGTAGGTGTCGGTGTCGACCTTGTAGCCCTTGACGATGTCGTCATTGGCGACTTCCTCGCCGGTCTCGGCATCGACCCTGCTGTATTTGATGCGGTGGCCGGTCTTGCGGTTGATCTGGTTGAAGGAGACCTTCTCGGACTCCGACGTCGCCGGATAGAGCGCGACCGGACAGGTCACGAGCGACAGGCGCAGAAAACCCTTCCAATTGGCGCGCGGGGCCATGACCTACTCCACTTAACTCCGAACTAACGGCTTGCTCCGAACCGGGCTGCTGCGGACGTCGTTCTCGCGGCAGCCGCGAGGATAACACCCGAGGCTGCGGATTCAACAAGCTGGCCGGCAGATTCTCGGATCGGCGTTAACCCGTCGCAGGGGGGGCGCCGTACCGGAACATCACCTGGCTGCCGACGTTGCCAACGAGAGTGCGTGACAGAGCGCTTTACCGCTCGAACGCGGATAACAGTCAGCTGAGGGCACCATGGCAGCCAGACGACCGACGCAGATCGTCGAGACCCCCACCGAAGCGCGGCAGGGTGAGCCTGGATCGTCCGTCCTGGCGATCCTGGCCATCTCCACCGGACTGGCGCTGCTGGTCCTTGGCCTGGTCTGGTTCGTGTTCTTCCGCACGTGACACGAGGACCGTTCGACCCGCTCCGTTGCGTGGCTGGGGAGGGGACCCGGGGAGCACGTCCGTCCGCGTCCCCGCGGGTCCGCGTTCAAGCCCCGCCATCGGTGCGGCGGGTCTTCACATGCCCATCCTCCAGAGCTTATATCCGCCCCAATTCTGTCGGCCCTTGCCGGCGGTCCCGATCGAGATGACCAAAAAGTAACTTGGTCGCTCGGGTTCCGTTCATGCACGGTTCACGGCCTTCCGGTTCATCTTGAGGGCGGAAATCGTGCAGTTCAGCTCTGGAGGCAAGCGTGCGTCTGCTCGTTGTCGAGGACGATCCGGATCTCAACCGTCAGCTCACCACGGCCCTGAGCGACGCCGGCTACGTTGTGGACCGTGCGTTCGATGGTGAGGAAGGGCACTATCTGGGAGACAGCGAGCCCTACGACGCTGTCGTGCTGGACATCGGCCTGCCCAAGATGGACGGCATCTCAGTGCTGGAAGCCTGGCGGCGCAATGGCCGGGCGATGCCCGTGCTGATCCTGACCGCGCGCGACCGCTGGAGCGACAAGGTCCAGGGCTTCGACGCCGGTGCCGACGACTATGTCGCCAAGCCGTTCCATCTCGAGGAAGTCCTGGCGCGCATCCGCGCGCTGCTGCGCCGCTCGGCCGGCCATGCCCAGAGCGAGCTGACCTGCGGGCCGGTCACCCTCGACACCCGCACCGGCAAGGTCAGCGTGTCAGGCAACCCCGTCAAGATGACCTCACACGAATACCGCCTGCTGTCCTATCTGATGCATCATTCCGGTCGCGTCGTCTCGCGCAGCGAGCTGGTCGAGCATCTCTACGACCAGGACTTCGACCGCGATTCGAACACGATCGAGGTGTTCGTCGGCCGCATCAGGAAGAAGCTCGACTGCGACGTCATCCAGACCGTGCGCGGCCTCGGCTACCTGCTGACCCCGCCGCCGGCCGCAGGCGCCTGATCCATTTCCGGAGCCAGCCATTCGAGGTGGCCGGGCGCCGGCCGTTTCGCTAGTTTGCGGTCATGCGCCAGAGTTCACTTGCCACCCGGTTGTTCCTGTCCGCGACCGCGTGGCTCGTGGTCATTCTCGCCATCACCGGCATCGTGCTGTCCTCGGTCTATCGCAACGCGACCGAGCGCGCCTTCGACCGACGGCTCAACCTCTATCTGCGCACCCTGATCGCCGAGGTCGCCACCCCCGATGATCCGCCGGACCGCCAATTCCAGTCATTGGGCGAGCCACTGTTCGAGCTGCCGCTGTCCGGCTGGTACTGGCAGATCACCCGTACCGACGCCGAGAAGCCGGAGGTACGGGCCTCGCGCTCGCTGTGGGACAAGAAGCTGCCCAAGCTGGAGGAGCAGGGGGTCGAGCTCACGGCGGCCGGGATCCGGATCGGCTATGTCGAGGGGCCGGAGAACCAGGACCTGCGCATGGTCGAGCGCCCGGTGGATCTCGGCTCCGACGGCAAATTCCTGGTCAGCGTCGCCGGAGATGCCTCGGAGATCTTCGACGAGACCCGCAGCTTCGACTATTACCTCGGCGGCACCTTCACGGCGCTCGGGATCGTGCTGCTGCTCACGACCATCTTCCAGGTCCGCTATGGCCTCGCGCCGCTGAAACGCATCTCCGAATCGATCGCCGACATCCGGTCCGGGCGCGCCGAGCGGCTGGAAGGGGAGTTTCCGGTCGAGATCGCGCCGCTGGCCCGCGAAACCAATGCGCTGATCGATGCCAATCGCGAGATCGTCGAGCGGGCGCGCACGCATGTCGGCAATCTCGCCCATGCCATCAAGACGCCGCTCTCCGTCATCGTGAATGAAGCGGCGACCCATGCGGCGGACCCCTTCGCGGCCAAGGTCATGGAGCAGGCGGACGTCATGCGCGACCAGGTCGCCCACCACCTCGAGCGGGCGCGGATCGCCGCGCGCGTCACCATCGTATCCACCGTGACGGAGGTGGCGCCGGCCATCGAGGCGCTGCGGCGCACCATGGAAAAGATCTACCGCGACCGCAGCATCGTGGTCGAGGCGACCGCCGATCCCGCCGCGAGGTTTCGCGGTGAGCGCCAGGATCTGGAGGAGATGGTCGGCAATCTGGTCGACAATGCCTGCAAATGGGCGGCTTCGCGGGTTTCGGTCGAGCTCACGGTGGAGCCGCCGGCCCAATCCGGGGCGTCGCCGATGCTGCGGATCGTGGTCGACGACGATGGCCGCGGCCTCTCGGCCGCCGAGCGCGCCCAGGTGCTGCGGCGCGGCCAGCGGCTGGACGAATCCAAGCCGGGATCGGGGCTCGGGCTGTCGATCGTCACCGATCTGGCCGCGCTCTATGGCGGCCGCCTGACCCTGGGCGATGCCCCGACCGGGGGACTGCGGGCGGAGCTGAGATTGCCCGGCGTTTGACGGGGCGGCGAATTTCGCCATCCTAAAGGTGTTCTTAATACCGCGGACGCTATGGTTCGGGCAGGGGTGCGCGATGTGCGCTCTCGCCGTGGAAATTTGCACGCCGGCGCATGGGTCAGACAGCTCACGAGCGGTTAAGGGAATATCTCGGGCAGCTGCCGCCGAACGCGCAGTCGCTCCTGATGCGCGAATTCGAGCGCGCCATCGAGCGCGGCCAGGACGTCGCCGTGGCGACCCTGGTGCTCGAGCAACTGCGCAAGGTGGTGCGTCCCGTCGCGCCGCCGGCTCCCGCGCCAACAGCCGACCCGGCGCGGCCCCAACCCGCCATCGAGATCGCCCGTCCGCAGGCCCGCGAGGAGCGCCGCCAGAGCGGCGATGGCCCGCGTCGGCTGTTCCGGCCGCTCGACCCGTTCCTCACCGATTCCACCGGTCCTCTCCGTCCCGGCCAGATCCGCCGTGCCTCGCTGCTGCCGGTCTGGCAGTGGCTCGGCCGCGAAGGGGCGCCGGAGCGCTACGCCGAATTCGAGGCCGCGATGGCGGTCTCCAGCGACAGTTCGCGCGAGGTCGAGATGGCCGCGCGCAAGCTGCAGCGCGCCGCCGCCGACGCGCTGATGAACCTCGTCGGCCCCAACGCGACCGGCGACCGCCAGCGCGCGCTGGCCCGCATCGGCGCGCCCAGCGTGATCGAGGATCTCCTGCCGATCGGGCTGGTGCTGCAGAATCGCGAGGCGCTCGACGGCCTCAACGGCCGGCTGCCCGGCATCATCCGCGTGCTCGGCGATTCGCAGATTGCTTCCGTCACCGAAGCCATCAACGTGCCGTCGCTGCAGACGCCCTCGATGCTGCCGTTCGCATTGTCGCTGGTGATGCAGCGGCTCGCCGCGCCCTGGCAGATCATCCGGCTCGCCACCAAGATCGCGGCATCGGACGACGAGATCCGCGTGGCGGCGACCCCGTTCGGCGTCGCCGTCACCATCGCGCTCAACGATCTCGCCGGGCTCGCCTCGGTGCTGCGCGCCGACATCCGGCGCGGTCATTTCTCCAATCTCGGCGATACGCTGAAGACGCTGCATGACGGCGTTCGCGGCCTGCGCACCGAGCTCGACCTGCGCTCGGAATCGAACTGGGGCAAGCAGCTCACCGCGATCCGCGCCGACATCTCCAATGCCCTGCAATCGGAGATCGACAGCGTGCCGGGCCGCGTCCGCCGCATCCTGCGCCAGCGCGCCGACAAGGACATTCCGGCCGGCGCCGGCGTCGACGGCAGCGAGGTCGAGGAGGTGGCGGCGCTGATCGAGTTCGTCGCCGTCTGCCGCAACTATGCCAGCGAGCTCGCGATCAACGAGGTGACGCTGCGGACCTATTCCGACCTGCAGCAATATGTCGAGAAGGCCACCGAAGCGCTGGTGCAGTCGCTGCGCTCGGGCGATGCGCGGGCGCGCGCCTATCGGCAGTCGCAGGTGTCGGCGGCGATCCGCTTCTGTCACGTCCTGTTCGGCAACGACTACGCCCAATTGATGAGCAGGGCGGCCGAGAACGCGATGAACGGCGAACGAAAATCCTCGCGCGCCGGCTGAGATTTTCTGCTAATCTGTTTACGTTTTTGATTTTGCAATTTCAAGTTGACCCCGCCCCGGGGCCACGCATAGGTTCCCGCCAGGTTCCATCCTTTTTCATCAAGACCATGATTTCCGTCATCAACTTCGTCGAGGTCGAGAACCGCGTCGTTCGCGCGACCTATCGCAACCTCATGATCAAGGCGAAGGTCGTGCTCGTCGACAAGACGAGCGGGGCGCCACTCGCCGATCCCGTCATCACCATCGCCTCGCCGGTCCCGGTCGGGTCGCTGCGGATCAGGCTCACCGACCATGTCAGGCCGGGGACCTATTTCCTGGTGGCCCTGAACGGGCGCGGCAGCTATCTCGCCAAGAGCGCCGAGTTCGAGGTCCTCTAATTACGTAATCCTCCTGAGTTTTTCGGCGCGGACGGCTGGGCTACCACGGCGGCAAATGTGAATTGCCGCCGGGAACGGTGCTGGTTAAAAGCGGCGCGAGGCGCGCCTGCCGGTGGGCGCTGACTGGAACTCTGTCCGATGACTCTCTGGTTCGTGTTCGCCGTGATGACGGCCGCGGCGATCTTCGCCGTCCTGCTGCCGCTCGGCCTGGGCGCGCGGGCCTCGTCGGACGGTCGCGAGGTCGTCGTCTACAAGGACCAGCTGGCCGAGATCGAGCGCGACGTCGAAACCGGGCTGATCGGCAAGGTCGAAGCGGAGGCCGCGCGGGTCGAGATCAGCCGCCGCCTTTTGGCCGCTGCGGACCAGGAGGGCGAGGCCACGGTGAAGCCGAGCCTCGGCCTGCGCCGCGCGTCGGCCGTGCTGGCGCTGATCGGCGTGCCGATCGTGGCGCTCGCGGTCTATTTGCCGCTCGGCTCGCCGCAACTGCCGGATTTCCCGCTCACCGCGCGCGCGGCGCCGCCCACCGGGACGCAGCCGCTGGAAACGCTGGTGGCGCAGGTCGAGCAGCATCTGCAGAAGAATCCGACCGACGGCCGCGGCTGGACCGTGCTCGCCCCGGTGCTGGCACGGCTCGGCCGCACCGATGACGCGATTCGGGCCTATCGCAACATGATCACCTATGCCGGCGACGGCGCGGCCAAGCGCGCCGATCTCGGCGAGGTGATCACGGCCGCCGCCGGCGGCGTCGTCACCGCCGAGGCGAAGGCGGAGTTCGAGCGGGCCCATGCGCTCGAGGCCGACGAGCCGAAGTCGAACTACTACCTCGGTCTCGCCGCCGAGCAGGACGGCCGCAAGGACGATGCGGGCGCGATCTGGCGGGCGATGCTGGGCAAGGCGCCGGCGGATGCGCCGTGGCGGCCGCTGGTGACGGCGGCGCTCGGCCGGGTCGGCGGCGGCGAGGTGCCGGCGCTGCCGAGCGAGGCGATGGCCGCGGCCAAGAGCATGAGCGACGGTGACCGCGAGACGATGATCCGCGGCATGGTCGACCGGCTGGCGGCGCGGCTGAAGCAGAATGGCGACGACGTCGAGGGCTGGCTGCGCCTGGTGCGCGCCTATGTCGTGATGGGCGATCTCGACAAGGCCAAGGGGGCGCTGTCGGATGCGCGGCAGGCGGTGTCCGGCGATGCCGAGCGGTTGCGGCAGCTCAACGAGGGCGTGAAGACTTTCGGCTTGGATGGATGAGCGGCGCTTCCGCCGCCAACGGGATGACGGGATGACACGCAAGCAGAGGCGTTTGACGATCATCGGCGGTGCGCTGTTCGTGCTCGCGGTCGCGGCAGGGCTGGTGCTCAACGCGCTGCGCGACTCCATCGTGTTCTTCTCGACCCCGACCATGGTGGCGGAGAAGCATATCGGCCCGGGCAAGCGCTTCCGGCTCGGTGGACTGGTGCAGCCGGGCTCGCTGAAGCGCGGCGACGATCTCGACATCAGCTTCGAGGTCGCCGACGGCGGCGCCAAGCTGCCGGTCGCCTACAAGGGCATCCTGCCGGACCTGTTCCGCGAAGGGCAGGGCGTTGTCGCCGAGGGCGCGCTCGATGCCAACGGCGTGTTCAAGGCCGACACCGTGCTCGCCAAGCACGACGAGACCTACATGCCCAAGGAAGTCGCCGACAGCCTGAAGAAGCAGGGCCATTGGAAGGACGATTACGGCAAGCCGCAAGCCGGCGCCAAGCCAGCCGGCGCAGCCACACCAAGCCCGGTGTCGATGCGCGAGGGAGCTGACAAGAGCGCGGCAGGAGCGACGCAGTGATTGCAGAGAGCGGACATTATGCCCTGGTGCTGGCGCTCGCGCTGGCGCTGATCCAGTCCACCGTGCCGATGCTCGGCGCCGCCCAGCGCGACGTCGCGCTGATGAATGTCGGCCGCTCGGCGGCGCTGGCGCAATTGCTGTTCGCCGGCCTGTCCTTCATCGCGCTGATCACCCTGCACGTGACCTCGGATTTCTCCGTCGCCAACGTGTTCGAGAACTCGCACTCGATGAAGCCGCTGCTCTACAAGGTCACCGGCGTGTGGGGCAACCACGAAGGCTCGATGCTGCTGTGGGTGTCGATCCTGGCGCTGTTCGGCGCCATGGTCGCGGCCTTCGGCAACAACCTGCCGCTGTCGTTGCGCGCCCGCGTCCTCGCCGTGCAGGCCTGGGTCGCGACCGCGTTCTATCTGTTCATCCTGACCACCTCGAACCCGTTCACGCGCCTCGCCACCCCGCCGATCGAGGGCCGCGACCTCAACCCCGTCTTGCAGGACATCGGGCTCGCCGTGCATCCGCCGATGCTCTATCTCGGCTATGTCGGCTTCTCGATCTCGTTCTCCTTCGCCATCGCAGCCCTGCTCGAAGGCCGCATCGATGCCGCCTGGGCGCGCTGGGTGCGACCGTGGACCCTGATGGCCTGGATCTTCCTGACGCTCGGCATCGCCATGGGCTCGTACTGGGCCTATTACGAGCTCGGCTGGGGCGGCTGGTGGTTCTGGGACCCGGTCGAGAACGCCTCGCTGATGCCCTGGCTCGCCGGCACCGCGCTGCTGCACTCCGCCGTCGTCATGGAGAAGCGCAACGCGCTCAAGGTCTGGACCATCCTGCTGTCGATCCTGACCTTCTCGCTGTCCCTGCTCGGCACCTTCCTGGTGCGCTCCGGCGTCATCACCTCGGTCCACGCTTTCGCCAGCGATCCCACGCGCGGCGTCTTCATCCTCGGCATCCTCGTGCTGTTCATCGGCGGCAGCCTCACGCTGTTCGCCGGCCGCGCCACCGCGCTGAAGCAGGGCGGCCTGTTCGCGCCGATCTCGCGCGAGGGCGCGCTGGTCTTGAACAATCTGCTGCTCACCGTGTCCTGTGCCACCGTGCTGTTCGGCACGCTCTATCCGGTCATCATGGAGGCGCTCGACTTCAAGCTCTCGGTCGGCGCGCCCTTCTACAACATCACCTTCGGCCCCTTGTTCGCGCTGCTCTTGCTGATGGTGCCGTTCGGCCCGATGCTGGCCTGGAAGCGCGGCGATCTCGTCGCTGCGATGCAGCGGCTGCTCGCGGCTGGCGTCACCGCGCTGGTGGCGATCGCGATCGCCTGGGCCTGGGCGCGCGGCGGCAGCGCGCTGGCGCCTGTTGGCATCGGCCTCGGCGTGTTCGTGATCACCGGCTCCGTCGTTGATCTGGTCGAGCGCAGCGGCGTGGCCCGCGTGCCGTTCAGGACCGCGCTGCACCGGACCCGCGGCCTGCCGCGCTCGGTGTGGGGCACGGCGTTCGCGCATGCCGGCCTCGGCGTCGCGCTGCTCGGCATCGTCTGCGAGACCACCTGGAACAGCGAGCTGATCAGCACGCTCCGTCCCGGCGACGTCCGCAATCTCGCCGGCTACCAGATCAAGTTCGACGGCATGACCCAGCGCCAGGGCCCGAACTTCAGCGAGGTCGTCAGCACCTTCGTCATCAGCGAGGACGGCAGGCAGCTCAGCGTCCTGACGCCGAGCAAGCGCAGCTTCGCCACCCGCGGCATGTCGACGACGGAAGCGGCGCTGATGACCCGCGGCGTCAGCCAGCTCTACGTCTCGCTCGGCGATGCCACCGCCGACGGCGGCCTCGCCGTGCGCATCTATCACAAGCCGCTGGTGCTGCTGATCTGGTTCGGTCCGGTGCTGATGGCGTTCGGCGGCCTGCTGTCGCTGTCCGATCGTCGTCTCCGTGTCGGTGCGCCGCGGCCGGCGCGTGCCGCGCACGCGCTGCAGCCGGCGGAGTAGGGCGGATGCGACGCATTCTCGGTCTCGCGGCGCTCGCGCTGCTGCTGCTCGCGGCGCCGGTGGCGCATGCGGTGCAGCCCGACGAGGTCATGGCCGACACGGCCAAGGAGCAGCGCGCCCGCGCGCTGTCGCGCGAGCTGCGCTGCATGGTCTGCCAGAATCAGTCGATCGACGATTCCGATGCGCCGCTGGCGCGCGACCTGCGCCTCCTGGTGCGCGAGCGTCTCGCCGCCGGTGATAGTGACAATCAAGTGCTGGATTTCCTGGTCGCGCGCTACGGCCAGTTCGTGCTGCTGAAGCCGCGCTTCGAGCGCCAGACCCTGTTGCTGTGGCTGCTGCCGCCGCTGCTGTTGCTCGGCGGCGGGCTTGCGCTGTGGCTGCAGGTGCGCCGCCGCGGCCAGCGCGGCCCGGAGGCCACGCCGAAGCTGACGGCGGAGGAGGAGGCGCGGCTCGCCGCGCTGATGGCCGCGGAGCAGCCGCCGGCGACATGAAGTGCGCGACTCATGGTCGATGCGCCGCGCCGGTTTCGGAGCTCACCCTCATGGTGAGGAGGCGCGCAGCGCCGTCTCGAACCATGAGGCCACAGCGCGGGCCTCGCCCTTCGAGACGCCCGCCTGCGGCGGGCTCCTCAGGGTGAGGAGCGGAAGGCAGAACGTGGCCGGAGTGCTCATGGTCAGCGTCCAGCACGCCTTCGATGCTCCATCTTGCTTCGGCCGGTAGCCCGCAAAACCCCGTGCTCGTCCCGTCTCCCGGCTTTCAGCTTATTTTACCTTTGTCTGGAAGTGTGCGTTGACATTCCGTCTGACGTACCCGGGCAAATCCGATGTTCTCCAACAGTAATCTGACGATCCGCTTCCTCGTGGGGGGCGTCGTGGCCTCTCTCCTCATGCTGTTGGCGATCGGCGGCGGCACCGGCTTCATCGCGGTGCTCTATCTCAACAACCAGATCACCAGCCTGTCGTCGGATTTCGCCAGTCTCAGCGGCCCGGCGCGTGATCATGCGATGCTGACCTATCAGCAGGCGCATTCGGCGTTCTCCTACTTCCTCATGGCCTGCGTCGCCATTGCCGTGTTCGCCAGCGCCGTCTGCCTGATGACCTACGCCGCCGTGCAGAACGGCATCCTGCGCCCGCTCGCCGCGATGGTCAGCGCCATGCGCGACGTCGCCGACCAGAAATTCGACACGCGCATTCCCGGCCTCGGCCTCGGCAACGAGATCGGCCAGCTCGCCGGCGCGCTGGAGGTGTTCAAGACCAACGGCATCGAGCGCCAGCGCCTCACGGAGCGCGAGCTGCAGGAGGCGCAGCGCCAGGGCGAGCGCTCGCGCTTTCTCGACGGCCGCATCCACTCCTTCAACGAGCTCGTCGCCAGCGTCGTCGGCAGCGTGGCGTCCTCGGCGGTCCGGCTGAAGAGCAATGCCGAGACCCTGTCGCGCGCCGCCAACGACACCTCTGCCAAAGCGAATGCGGTCGAGGCCGCCGCCAACCACGCCAATCGCAGCGTCCAGACGGTGGCCGGCTCGGCCGAGGAGATGTCGAGCTCGATCGGCACCATCAGCCGCCGCGTCTCCGACGCCACCCAGCGCGCCGAGGGCGCGGCGTCGCAGGCCGAGAAGAGCAAGAACACCATCCATTCGCTGTCGGACGCCGCCGAGAAGATCGGCGCCGTGGTCCAGCTGGTGCAGGCGATCGCCTCGCAGACCAACCTGCTGGCGCTGAACGCCACCATCGAGGCCGCCCGCGCCGGCGAGGCCGGCAGGGGCTTCTCGGTCGTGGCGTCGGAGGTGAAGAACCTCGCCAACCAGACCAGCAAGGCGACCGACGAGATCTCGGCGCATGTCGCCAGCATCCAGGGCATCACCGCCGAGACCCGCGGCGCCATCGACGGCATCTCGACCACGCTCTCCGAGATCAGCGCCATCATGTCCGGCATCGAGGTCGACACCTCGCAGCAGCGCAACGCCACCCAGGACATCTCCAAGAGCGTCCAGGAAGCCGCCCGCGGCACCCTCGACGTCTCCAACCACATCGCCCAGATCACCTCCACCTCGGCCGAAACCGGCCGCCTCGCCTCTGAGGCCCGCGACGCCGCCGGCGAGCTGTCGCAACAGGCCGAGACGCTGAAGCGCGAGGTGGATGCGTTCATCGTGAGCGTGAAGGCGAGCTAGTAGTTGCGGGCATCTCGCCCGTAGCCCGGATGAGCGCAGCGACATCCGGGGTCTCACGCGCCGCCGAGGCGAATCCGGACATCGCTGCGCTCATCCGGGCGACGCGTTCGGTCGAGTAGGGCGGATTAGCGCAGCGTAATCCGCCACTGCAGACCGAGCTCGGATCGCGGCGGCTTACGCCTGCGGCTAAGCCGCCCTACGCACCACCGATGGGGCGGTCCGTCCCGTAGCCCGCATGAGTGCAGGACATCCGGGATTGCACCAGCTCTAGAGATGACTCCGGATATCGCTGCGCCCATCCGAGCTACGCTTGCTACTCACCATGAGGATTAAGAGTTCGCGGCGTTTTGAACCTCTTCTTGAGGAGCCCGCCGCGGGTGGGCGTCTCGACGGATGGGCCACGAGCGCTGTACCTGCGAGTTTAGATTCATTTACGATGAGTTCAGCGCACTAGTTTGGACGAGTAATGCCGACATCCGCGTTCGTACACGCTAGCCGTGTTGACCCCGGATATCGCCACGCGGATGGGGACACGCTCGCTGTTCTTTTGGTGAAATCGTGCGTACATTCATGCCGCCCATTCGTGGGTTCAAACGAAGCCGTGGAGGAGATAATGAGCGCGCTGACTTATATTTCCGTTTGGAAATGTATATCCGCTCGTATTCATGGTCTTGAGCGAGCGGCTGCAACACACGCGCGGTTCCTCGCAGCAAATAACAAATCGTCGTATGGCGCAGAGAAGGAGTTGCAACGTCAGTGTGCTGACATTCTTGTTTCAATCGAAAGCTTTCAGCAAGATTACGAGAGCTTGCTACCTGTGACCGCGACTCTCGCCATAGACGCATTTAAGGATGACGCTGGTCGTCAGATTAAAGAGAACTCTGTAGCTGATGCTTTGCTCGTTCGCACTATCATCGTGAAACTCATCGCCTTCGAGGCGGAGTTGACGTATTTGCTGAGCAATCACACTGAGCAACTCCGATCTGCGTCTGAGCTGGCGTTTTTGCACCTACAACGCCAAATCGTTGCTGACGAGGACTATCGGTCAAAGTGGCAAAAGGCGCATTCGCACCATGAAACCGCGTGCGAGAAGCTCGGTTCGGTCCATCTCCTTTGGCATGGCATTTGGGCTTTTAAGGTGAGTGCCACGGCAGGAGGGCAAACTGACCTTGTTTATCAAGAGCCTTTGCGGATTGACGCAGCACCTCTCTCACTCGGGTTTGTATTGACCGAATGGAAGCGAGTGACCGCTGGCAATGCAGATAGCGCCTACCGTGAAGCGAAGGCTCAAGCGGAAATCTATAGAGGCGGGATACTCGGCGGATTGGAGCTGACCAGCCATCGCTATTTGGTGGTTGTAACCAAAGAGCAAATTAACGTCCCGGAAGACATCAGGGAGAGCAACATCGTGTATCGTCACATCAACATCGCGGTGGACCCTCAACTGCCATCTGCGGCGTCCAAGAAATTATCCAAGTAAAGGGTGTGCTGTTCTGGCGCATGTGATCCGTGGCTTAGGTACATTCCAGCTCTCCTGTCGTGGCCGGCTAAAACCACTCGCCTTCCGAAAACCCGCCTACGAATTCCGAAAATCAAAAATACTCTTGCGCTCCACCCCAAATCACCCTTATCCTCCGCGCGTTCCGTTCCGCTGAGGGAGCGTATCGCGATCGTCACGGACGCGGGTTTCGGAATGCGATGGACGCGGGCTGCCGCAGCGGGGTTTGGCCTCGCCGACGAACGGCGGAACGCGGACGGGAAATCGTGTGGTCCTGGTCGCCCGATGCTGCGGCCAAGCCGGTGGTGATGATCCGCCGGTGACGGGGGCAAGACAGCCGGTCCCCGGGGAGATCACGTATAATCGTTAACACCATCGCACAGGGAGGGCCGGGCGTGTTCGGCCAGACCTGTGGTACCTGCCGCCTGCATTTTTTTCCGCAGGCGGGCCACGGGCGCGGCCAGCGCCCGGCCTTCCCTGTGCCCTCGACGTGAGGGCACGAGTTCAAGGGCATAGCTCGGGCGCGGGATGCGTCGCGAGGATGATGGGGCTCGTCTCTCGGTTATGTTCTCCAAGTGCTGTTTGATAGTGTGGATCGAGATCTCTCCGCGTCATTGCGAGCGCAGCGAAGCAATCCAGAGTCCCGCCCACCACCCTGGATTGCTTCGCTGCGCTCGCAATGACGGAGATTGGGACAGGCGGTGTGCCTCACACTCCACTGTCATCCTCCGCGAAAGCGGGGGATCCAGTACGCCGGAGCGGTCATTGTTGAACCGAGAGGGCTCGGCGTGCTGGATTCCCCGCTTTCGCGGGGAATGACAGGATGGAGTGGAGCGGCGGCTTTCGCCTAACTGTCATCGCCCGGCCGAGCGGCCCGGTCGGGCCGTCGCTGGGTGCGACTTTGGTTGGAGCGGCCAAAATGATGGCGGCCAGAGGGCGGCCGAGGCTTTGGCAAGTTATTGGGCGCAAACGTCTTTTCACCCTCGCTCCACCATCTGCGCCATTCCGCCGCAGTGTTCGTGTCCGTCCATTACAGAAGTTTAACGCCGCAGCCAGCACGCCGTAAGGCGGCGGCCCCCATCTTCACTGGCGAACGGGGCGCACAGCCCGGGACCCCAGTTTAGACCTTGACCAAAATCGCTTGCGGAGAAAACCGTATGACTGACCGTCCGACCGACCTGTCCTCGCTTCCGTCCTATCGCCAGCCCCGGCGCGGGCTGTTCTCGGCGCGCAAGTTCGCGCTGATGGCCTCCGTGGTCGCGGGCCTCGGCGTCGCCGCCTATGGCCTGTCGCCGCAGGGGGCGCCGGTCGATCTGTTCTCGACCTCGGCGCACGCGCAGGTCGCCAACGAGGTCAGCAAGGTCGCGCGCCCCGTCGGCTTTGCCGACATCGTGGAGCGGGTGAAGCCGTCGGTGATTTCGGTCAAGGTCAACATCGCGGAGAAGGTCGCCAAGGACGACAGCGACGACGATACGCCGTTCCAGCCGGGCTCGCCGATGGAGCGCTTCTTCCGCCGCTTCGGCGGTGAGAACGGCATTCCCGGCATGCCGGGCCGCGGCGGCCGCGGCGGTGGTCGCGCCGTGACCGGGCAGGGCTCCGGCTTCTTCATCTCCGCCGACGGCTATGCCGTGACCAACAACCACGTGGTCGACGGCGCCAACAAGGTCGAGGTGACGACCGACGACGGCAAGACCTACAGCGCCAAGGTGATCGGCACCGACCAGCGTACGGATCTGGCGCTGATCAAGGTCGAGGGCAGCACGAACTTCCCGTTCGCCAAGCTCGCCGACGGCAAGCCGCGCATCGGCGACTGGGTGTTGGCGGTCGGCAATCCGTTCGGCCTCGGCGGCACGGTGACGGCCGGCATCGTCTCGGCCGTGGGCCGCGACATCGGCAACGGCCCCTATGACGATTTCATCCAGATCGACGCCCCCGTGAACAAGGGCAACTCCGGCGGTCCGGCGTTCGATGTCGACGGCAATGTCGTCGGCGTCAACACCGCGATCTATTCGCCGTCCGGCGGCAGCGTCGGCATCGCGTTCTCGATCCCCGCCTCGACGGTGAAGAGTGTGATCGCGCAGCTCAAGGACAGCGGCTCGGTCAGCCGCGGCTGGATCGGCGTGCAGATCCAGCCGGTGACGCAGGATATCGCCGACAGCCTCGGCATGAAGAAGGCCGAGGGCGCGCTGGTCGCCGAGCCCCAGGCCAATGGTCCGGCGGCGAAGGCCGGCATCCAGTCCGGCGACGTCATCACCGCGGTCAATGGCGAGCCGGTGAAGGACGCGCGTGAGCTCGCCCGCACCATCGGCGGCATTGCGCCGGGCGCCTCGGTCAAGCTCAACGTCCTGCAGAAGGGCCAGGAGAAGACCATCAACCTGACGCTCGGCAAGCTGCCGAACACGATCGAGGCCAAGGCCGACACCGGCGGCGACAATGCGAGCCCGACCCGCGGCGCCGACGTGCCGAAGCTCGGCATGACCGTCGCGCCCGCTTCGAGCGTTGCCGGCGCCGGCAAGGACGGCGTCGTCGTCACCGAGGTCGATCCGAAGAGCGCGGCCGCCGATCGCGGCTTCAAGGAAGGCGACGTCATCCTGGAGGTCGCGGGCAAGTCGGTGACCTCGGCCGGTGACGTCCGCGAGGCCATCAACGCCGCCAAGGCCGACAACAAGAACAGCGTGCTGATGCGTGTGAAGAGCGGCGGCCAGTCGCGTTTCGTCGCGGTGCCGCTGGCCAAGGGCTAAGAGCCCTTACGAGATGGGAGGCCGCCGGCAAGTGCCCCCGCGTCGGCGGCTCTTCCTGGGGCGGGCTTAAAGTTCCGCTCCCACAGACCTTCCGTTGGACAACGCCCCCCTCCGTCGGAAGGAACTCGGGCGGTGAGGTCCCCCAACCTCACCGCCCACTTTGCTGCCGATCAACCCCGGGCCCACGCCGCCTTGCACGGAAACCGCGGCCGGTCCATGTAGATGGACACCAACCGTGACCACCGCCCCCGTTTCCGCAATGCGCCTCCTGATCATCGAAGACGACCGCGAGTCCGCCGACTATCTGGTCAAGGCGTTCCGCGAGGTCGGACATGTCGCAGACCTCGCCAGCGACGGCGAGGAGGGGCTCGCCATGGCCGAAAGCGGGGATTACGACGTGCTGGTGGTCGACCGCATGCTGCCCAAGCGCGACGGCCTGTCGCTGATCGGCGCGCTGCGCGACGAGGGCAACCGGACGCCGGTGCTCATCCTCTCGGCGCTCGGCCAGGTCGATGACCGCATCAAGGGCCTGCGCGCCGGCGGCGACGACTATCTGCCGAAGCCCTACGCCTTTGCCGAGCTGCTCGCCCGCGTCGAGGTGCTGTCGCGCCGCCATGGCGGACCGGCGGAGGAGACGACCTACAAGGTCGGCGATCTCGAGCTCGACCGTCTTTCTCACAGGGTCGCGCGCGGCAAGGACGAGCTGACCCTGCAGCCGCGCGAGTTCCGCCTGCTCGAATATCTGATGAAGCATGCGGGGCAGGTGGTGACGCGCACGATGCTGCTCGAGAACGTCTGGGATTATCACTTCGATCCGCAGACCAACGTGATCGACGTCCACATCTCGCGGCTGCGCTCCAAGATCGACAAGGGTTTTGACCGTCCGCTGCTCCACACCATCCGCGGCGCGGGGTATATGATCCGTGACGGCCTTCGGTAAGCTGATCCGCACCACGGCGTTCCGGCTGACGCTGGTCTATCTGCTGTTGTTTGCGTTGTTCGCAGCCTCGCTGCTCGGCTATTTCGCCTGGAACACCCGCCGGCTCATCACCGAGCAGATCTCGACCACGGTCACCTCCGAAATCAGCGAGATGACCGACATCTTCGCCCGCTGGGGCCTGCGCGGAATCGTCGGCGCGATCGAGAGCCGCGCGCTGCGGCCCGGCGCCAATCTCTATCTCATCACCACGCCGACCGGGCAGGCGATCGCCGGCAATGTCGGCTCGCTGGCGCCAGGCGTGATGGGCTCATCCGGCTGGTCGGAGACGTTCTACCGGCGGCTCGACGACAGCACCGAGCATAGCCACCGCGCGCTGGTCTATGTCACGCAGCTCTCCAGCGGTTTTCGGCTTTTGATCGGCCGCGATCTCGAGGAGCGCCGCCGCCTGTTCGGCATCGTCGCCAAGGCGGCGCAATGGTCGGTGCTGGTGGTGGTCGTGCTCGGCATCGGCGGCGGCATCTTCGTCGCGCGGCGCGTGCTGCACCGGATTGATGCCATGACCGGCACGACGCGGCGGATCATGGATGGCGATCTCTCCGGCCGTCTGCCGGTCGGGCGCAGCGGCGACGAGCTCGATCGCCTGGCGGAAAATCTCAACGCGATGCTGGAGCGCATCGAGGCGCTGATGACCGGCCTCAAGGAGGTCTCCGACAACATCGCGCATGACCTGAAGACGCCGCTGACGCGGCTGCGCAACCGCGCCGAGGAGGCGCTGGCGAAGTCGCGCTCCGAGGACGAATATCGCGCCGCGCTGGAGCGCACGATCGAGGAATCCGACGGCCTGATCCGGACCTTCAACGCGCTCTTGATGATCGCGCGGGCGGAGTCCGGGCAGGCGCGCGGCGACATGGTCGAGTTCGACGCGGCCGAGGTTGCCGGCGGCATCCACGAATTGTACGAGCCGCTGGCCGAGGACAATGAGATGACGTTGCGGGTGAAGGCCGCGGCCGCGCCGGTGCATGGCAATCGCGAGCTGATCAGCCAGGCGCTCGCCAATCTCGTCGAGAACGCGATCAAATACGGCAAGCCGGCGGCGCTGCCGCTCGATGCCGCCGCCGCCGCTGATAGCCGCGAGATCCTGATCGAGGCGCGGCGCGAGGGCGGACAGGTGCTGCTCAGCGTCACCGATCATGGCGAGGGCATTCCCGAGGCCGAGCGCAAGCGCGCCGTCGAGCGTTTCGTGCGGCTGGAGGCGAGCCGCACTTTGCCCGGTTCCGGCCTCGGTCTCAGCTTGGCGTCCGCCGTCGCGACCCTGCATGGCGGCGAGCTCCAGCTCGCCGATGCCAGGCCGGGGCTGATCGCGACGCTGGTGCTGCCGGCCGGTGCCGGCGTGCCCGCGAAGCTTGCGGCGCCGGCGCAGGATGTGCCACAGAAGGCCGCATGACCTCATCCGCGCCGGGAAACGCGGACGGGCAGACGCTGGCCGAACGTTTCGTTGCCGGCCCGCATGTCCGTGCGCCCGACAAAGCCGAACGCCGCCTCCATGAGTGGCTCGCCGAGCTCGAGCCGTCCTTGGCCGTCTCGCTCCGCGCGCTGCTCGCCGACGGCTGGCCGCGAACCATCCTGCTCGGGATTGCCGAGTGCTCGCCCTATCTGTTCGATCTCGTGCGCGCCGACGGCCATCGCCTGGACCGTCTCTTGCGCTGCGACCCGCAGGCGCACCTTTCCGAGCTGATCGCCCGCACCGGCCGCGAGGTGTTCGCCGCCTCCAGCGAAACCGAGGTGATGAGCCTGCTGCGGCGGCTGAAATCCGAGGCGGCGCTGCTGATCGCGCTGTGCGACATCGGCGGCGTGTGGCCGGTGATGCAGGTGACGGCGGGGCTGACCGACGTCGCGGTGTCCTCGGTGCAGATGGCGCTGCGGTATCTGCTGCGCCTGGAGACGGTGCGCGGCCGGCTTGCGCCCGTTGATGCCGACGATCCGGAGCAGGGCAGCGGCCTGTTCGTGCTCGCGATGGGCAAGATGGGCGCGGGCGAGCTCAACTATTCGAGCGACATCGACCTGATCGTGTTCTTCGACCCCGAGGTCAATTCGCTGGCGCGCGACATCGAGCCGCAGCCGTTCTTCGTCCGCGTGACGCAAGCGATGGCGCGGCTGCTGCAGAGCCGCACCGCGGACGGCTATGTGTTCCGCGTCGATCTCCGGCTGCGGCCGGATCCGGCCTCGACGCAGGTGGCGATGTCGACCGAGGCGGCGCTGCACTACTACGAGCGCGAGGGCCGCACCTGGGAGCGCGCCGCGATGATCAAGGCGCGGGTCTGCGCCGGCGACGTCGTCGCGGGCGAGGCGATGCTGGCCGAGTTGTCGCCCTTCGTGTGGCGCAAGCATCTCGACTTCCAGGCGCTGACCGACGTCCACGACATGAAGCGGCAGATGCAGGTCTATCGCGGCCACAGCGAGATCGCGGTCGAGGGCCACAACGTCAAGGTCGGGCGCGGCGGCATTCGCGAGATCGAGTTCTTCGCCCAGACCCAGCAACTGATCGCCGGCGGCCGCCACCCCGAGCTGCGGGTGCGTCCGACCCTGCAGGCGCTCGACGTGCTCACCGCCAGCAAGTGGATCACGGAGCAGGCGCGTGACGAGCTCACCACGGCCTATGAGTTCCTGCGCCGGGTCGAGCACCGGCTGCAGATGATGGCGGACGAGCAGATCCACAGCCTGCCCGACGATATCGAGGGCGTGAGCCGCTTCGCATGCTTCTTCGGCTACGACAGCCGCGAGCGGTTCGCGACCGATCTGCTGTTCCATCTCGACGTCGTGCAGGGACACTACGCCCGGCTGTTCGAGGGCGATCCCACCGGCACCGTCAGCCTGCCGGCGGTGAACTACGGCGCCGGTCCCGACGAACCGCGCCTGATGGAGCATCTTGCCGCATTGGGCTTCCGCGATCCCGTGATGGTCGCCAAGACCCTGCAGCAATGGCTCGCGGGCGAGTACCGCGTGTTCCGCACCGATGCGACGCGCACCGCGTTCACCGATTTCCTGCCTGCGCTGATCGATGGGCTCGCCCATGCCGACGAGCCGGATCGCGCGGTCGTCGCGTTCGACCGTTTCCTGCAGGCACTGCAGCTCGGCGGCCGCCTGATCACCCTGCTCGGGCAGAACCGCGACCTCGTCGCGCTCGTCGCGCTCGTGCTCGGGGCGGCGCCTCGGCTCGGCGACATGCTGGCGCGGCAGCCGCGGCTGATGGACGGCCTGATCGATCCGCGCTTCTTCGGCGCCATCCCGGATCGGCGTGAATTGTCGGAGCGGCTGGCGTCGACGCTGCAGGATGCCGGGACCTATGAGGAGTTTCTCGATCGTCTCAGGCTGTTCGGCCAGGAGAGCCTGTTCCTGATCGGCACGCGCATCCTCTCCGGGACGGTGTCAGCGCAGCAGGCCGGCACCGCGTTCGCCGACGTCGCCGAGGGCATCGTGCACACCGTGCATGATCTCGTGACCGACCGCTTTGCCGCCCAGCATGGCCGCATCAAGGGCCAGGAGACCGCGATCGTCGCGATGGGGCGGCTCGGCGCGCGCGAGATGACGGCCTCGTCCGATCTCGACCTGATTTTGCTGTATGATTTCGATGCCGACGCGCCGGATTCCGACGGCGAGCGCTCGCTGCAGGGCGCGCATTATTTTGCGCGCTTCACCCAGCGGCTGATTTCGGCCTTCACGTCGCGCACCAATTACGGCGTGCTCTACGACATCGACATGCGGCTGCGGCCGTCGGGCCGCGCCGGTCCGCTGGCCTCGCACATCGACTCCTTTGCGCATTATCAGGAGCAGGAGGCGTGGACCTGGGAGCACATGGCGCTGACACGCGCGCGGGTGATCTCGGCGTCGCCGGCGTTTCGGGCGCGCATCGAGGAGATCATCCAGGCGGCGCTGCGCCGGCCGCGCGACAGGAGCGCGATCGCGCGCGACGTCGCCGACATGCGCCGCGCGATCGCCGCCGAGAAGGGCGAGGCCGATCTGTGGGATCTCAAGCACGCCGCCGGCGGCATGGTCGACATCGACTTCGTCGCGCAATATCTGCAGCTCGTCCATGCCGCGACGACGCCGGAGATTCTCGATGTCAGCACGCTTGCGGTGCTGGACAATGCCGAGCGGCTCGGCGTGCTGCCGCGTGCTGAAGCCGTGATCCTGCGTCAGGCCGCACGGCTCTATCACGATCTGACGCAGATCGTGCGGCTGTGCGTCAGCGACAAGTTCAAGCCGGATCAGGCTGGAGAGGACCTGCTGCGCGTGATGGCGCGGGCGGGGGATGCGCCGGATTTCTCGGCGCTGGAGGCGCGCCTGCGCGAGACGCAGACCGAGGTGCGGCGCGTGTTCACCGCACTCGTGGAGGGATGACCGGACCAGGCGCGCGGTAGGACAGCCGGCCGCCTATGCCTTTTCCTTGGCGACCGCCGCCTGCTTCAGCCGGCCGATCGCTTCCTTGACCGCCGGGTCGAGGCCGGCGCCGCCGGCGTCGTGATGCGCATAGATCGTCTTGAGCATCCGCGGATCCCAGAACTTCTTGATGTGCTCGGCGACGCCGGCGACCTCCTTCTCCTGCCCCTGGCTCTGGAAGAACTTGCCGATCTGGTTGGCCATGTAGACGAGGCGCTCGGAGGGGTTATGCGACATGGGTGTTGTCCGTCTGTGTTGATCGCGCGCCGGTCTCGGCGCTCGCGACGATCCGGTCGGGATGGGTGAAGATTTCGAAGCCGTCGTTGCGGGCCACCGCAATCAGTGTGATCCCCGCGGACTCGGCCATGCGGATGGCGAGCGCGGTCGGTGCTGACACTGCGACCAGAACGGGGGCGCCCATAGCCGCGGCCTTCTGCACCAGCTCGACGGAGACGCGGCTCGTCATGAGCACGATGCCTTGGGTCGCAACGCTTCGCGCCTGCGCGAGGTGGCCGGCGAGCTTGTCGAGCGCATTGTGGCGGCCGACATCCTCGCGGAGCGCAACGATGCCGCGCGCCGGCGTCCAGAACGCCGCGGCGTGCACGGCGCGGGTCTCGCGATTGAGCTTCTGCAGCGGCTCGATCGCGGCGAGCGCGGTCATGACGTCGCGCGGCGCGAAGCGCCGGCCCGCGGGCACGCGCGCCACCGGCCGCACCGCTTCCGCGATGGAGTCGATGCCGCATAGTCCGCAGCCGGTGGGACCGGCGAGGCTGCGCCGGCGCTCTGCCATGCGCGCAGCAAGCTCCGGCGGCAGCCACATCCTGAGCTCGATGCCGTCGGTAAGCTCGACGACATCGAGCGAGATGATGTCGTCGCGGCTGGCGATGATGCCCTCGTTGAGGCTGAAGCCGATGGCGAAGTCGGTGAGATCCTGCGGGGTCGCCATCATGACGGCCTGGGTGCCGCCATTATAGGTCAGCGCGACCGCGGTCTCCTCCGGCACGCGGCGGTGGCCCTCGGTGAGGGCTCCGTCGCGCCAGACCAGACGATCCGCGATGCGCACTGCATCGGTCATGCTACTCCGCCGCCTCCACGATCGGGGCGATGCGACGCGAGTTGCGGGCCTGCTCGTCATAGGCCTTCTGCCAGTCCGACGGGCCGTTGGACTGCGACACCTGCACCGCCGTGACCTTGTACTCCGGACAGTTGGTCGCCCAGTCCGAATAGTCTGTCGTGATGACGTTGGCCTGGGTCAGCGGGTGGTGGAAGGTGGTGTAGACCACCCCCGGCGCCACGCGCTTGGAGATCAGCGCATGCAGCGTGGTCTCGCCGGCGCGGCTGGTCAGCCGCACCCAGTCGCCGTCGCGGATGCCGCGCTGCTCGGCGTCGTGCGGATGGATCTCCAGCACGTCCTCGCCATGCCACACCACGTTGTCGGTGCGCCTTGTCTGAGCGCCGACATTGTACTGCGACAGAATGCGGCCGGTGGTCAGCAGCAGCGGGAAGCGCGGGCCGGTGCGCTCGTCGGTCGCGACATACTCGGTGACCACGAACTTGCCCTTGCCGCGGACGAAGCCGTCGACATGCATGATCGGCGAGCCCTCGGGGAACTTCTCGTTGCAGGGCCACTGCACCGAGCCCATTTCCTCGAGCTTCTGGTAGGAAACGCCGGCAAAGGTCGGCGTCAGCGCCGCGATCTCGTCCATGATCTCGGACGGATGGTTGTACTTCATCTCGAAGCCCATCGCCTTGGCGAGACCGATCGTGACCTCCCAATCGGCGAGGCCGTTGCGCGGGCTCATCACCTTGCGCACGCGCTGGATGCGGCGCTCGGCGTTGGTGAAGGTGCCGTCCTTCTCCAGGAAGGTCGAGCCGGGCAGGAACACGTGGGCGTAGTTGGCGGTCTCGTTCAGGAACAGGTCCTGGACGATGACGCATTCCATCGACGACAGCGCCTGCACCACATGCGTGGTGTTGGGATCCGACTGCAGGATGTCCTCGCCCTGCACGTAGAGGCCCATGAAGGTGCCTTCGATCGCGGAGTCGAACATGTTCGGGATGCGCAGGCCCGGCTCAGGGTTGAGCTTGACGTTCCACATCGCCTCGAACTGGTCGCGCACGGCGTCGCCCGAGATGTGCCGGTAGCCCGGCAGCTCGTGCGGGAACGAGCCCATGTCGCACGAGCCCTGCACGTTGTTCTGGCCACGCAGCGGGTTCACACCGACGCCGCGGCGGCCGATATTGCCGGTCGCCATCGCGAGGTTGGCGATCGCGATCACCGTGGTCGAGCCCTGGCTGTGCTCGGTCACGCCGAGGCCGTAATAGATCGCGCCGTTGCCGCCCTTGGCGTAGAGCCGGGCCGCGCCGCGGATGGTCTCGGCATCGACGCCGGTGATCCCGGCGACCGCCTCCGGGCTGTTCTTCTCCAGCGCGACGAACTCGGCCCAGTCCTGGAATTCGCTCCAGTCGCAGCGCTCGCGCACGAAGGTCTCGTTGACGAGGCCTTCGGTGACGATGACATGCGCCAGCGCGGTCAGGATGGCGACGTTGGTGCCGGGCAGCAGTGGCAGATGATAGTCCGCCTTGATGTGCGCTGACTTCACGAGGTCGATCTTGCGCGGATCGACGACGATCAGCTTGGCGCCCTGGCGCAGCCGCTTCTTCATGCGCGAGCCGAACACCGGATGCGCATCGGTCGGGTTGGCGCCGATCACCATGATCACGTCGCTGTCCTCGACCGAGTCGAAGTCCTGCGTGCCGGCGGAGGTGCCGAAGGTGGTGGCAAGGCCGTAGCCGGTCGGCGAGTGGCAGACGCGGGCGCAGGTGTCGACATTGTTGTTGCCGAAGCCCGCGCGGATCAGCTTTTGCACCAGATAGGTCTCTTCGTTGGTGCAGCGGGACGAGGTGATGCCGCCGATCGAGTCGCGGCCATGCTTCGCCTGGATGCCGCGCAGCTTGTCGGCTGCGAACTTGAAGGCCTCGTCGTAGGAGACCTCGCGCCAGGGCTGGTCGATGGTCTCGCGGATCATCGGCTTGAGGATGCGCTCCTTGTGGGTCGCGTAGCCATAGGCGAAGCGGCCCTTGACGCAGGAATGGCCGCGATTGGCCTTGCCGTCCTTGTAGGGCATCATGCGCACGACTTCTTCGCCGCGCATCTCGGCCTTGAAGGTGCAGCCGACGCCGCAATAGGCGCAGGTGGTGACGGCGGAATGCTCGGGCTGGCCGATCTCGATCACGCTCTTCTCGGTCAGGGTCGCGGTCGGGCAGGCCTGCACGCAGGCGCCGCAGGACACGCATTCCGAGCCGAGGAAGCTCTCGCTCATGCCCGGCGACACCCGGCTGTCGAAGCCGCGGCCGGAGATGGTCAGCGCGAACGTGCCTTGCACCTCCTCGCAGGCGCGGACGCAGCGCGAGCAGACGATGCACTTGGAGGGATCGTAGGTGAAATAGGGGTTCGATTCGTCCTTCGGCAGCCAGGCAGGATTAGCCTCGCCGCAGGCGTCGGCGAACACATGGTTCTCACCCTGGTTGCCGTAGCGGACGTCGCGCAGGCCGACCGCGCCGGCCATGTCCTGCAGCTCGCAATCGCCATTGGCGGCGCAGGTCAGACAGTCGAGCGGATGGTCGGAGATGTAGAGCTCCATCACGCCCTTGCGCAGCTTCTTCAGCCGCTCGGTCTGGGTGTGGACGACGAGGCCCGCGGCCACCGGTGTGGTGCAGGAGGCCGGCGTGCCGGCACGGCCCTCGACCTCGACGAGGCAGAGGCGGCAGGAGCCGAACGCATCGACCATGTCGGTCGCACACAGCTTCGGGATCTGCGTGCCGGCCTCCATGGCCGCGCGCATGATCGAGGTGCCTTCGGGAACGGTGATGCTCTGACCGTCGATGGTGAGCGTGACCATCGTCTCGGACTTGGAGCGGGGCGTGCCGTAATCGGTTTCGTGGATGAGCGACATGGTCGGTGTCCTTTCCCGATAGCCTATTCCGCGGCCTGCAGGCGCGGCTGCTGGGGTCCGAAATCTTCGCGGAAGTGCCTGAGCGCTGATAGCACAGGGTAGGGCGTGAAGCCGCCAAGTGCGCACAGCGAGCCGAGCTTCATAGTGCCGCAGAGGTCCTCGACCAGAGCGATATTCTCGGCGACGCGCTCGCCGCGGCGGATCTTGTCGATGGTCTCGGCGCCGCGGGTCGAGCCGATGCGGCACGGCGTGCACTTGCCGCAGGATTCGATGGCGCAGAACTCCATCGCGAAGCGTGCCTGCTTCGACATGTCGACGGTGTCGTCGAACACGACGATGCCGCCATGGCCGATCAGGCCGTCCTTGGCCGCGAACGCCTCGTAGTCGAACGGCGTGTCGAACAGCGCACGCGGGAAGTAGGCGCCGAGCGGCCCGCCGACCTGCACCGCGCGGACAGGGCGGCCAGTGAGGGTGCCGCCGCCGACGTCGTCGACGAGTTCGCCCAGCGTGATGCCGAACGCGGTCTCGAACAGCCCGCCGAACTTGACGTTGCCGGCGATCTGGATCGGCATCGTGCCGCGCGAGCGCCCCATGCCGAAATCGGCATAGGCCTTGGCGCCTTCATTGAGGATGAAGGGGATCGCGGCGAACGATAGCAGGTTGTTGACCACGGTCGGCTTGCCGAACAGCCCATGATGGGCGGGCAGCGGCGGCTTGGCGCGAACCAGTCCGCGCTTGCCTTCGAGGCTTTCCATCAGCGCGGTCTCTTCGCCGCAAACATAGGCGCCGGCGCCGGTGCGCACCTCGAGATCAAAGGTGTGGTTGGAGCCGGCGATCTTGTCGCCGAGCAGGCCGGCCTTCCGGGCGATGTCGATCGCCTTGGTCATGGTGGCGATCGCGTGCGGATATTCGGAGCGCGTGTAGATGTAGCCCTTGGTGGCGCCCACCGCGATGCCGCAGATGGTCATGCCTTCGATCAGCACGAAGGGATCGCCTTCCATCAGCATACGGTCGGCGAAGGTGCCGCTGTCGCCCTCGTCGGCATTGCAGATGACGTATTTGCGGTCGGCCGCCGTCTGCGCCACCGTCTTCCACTTGATGCCGGTCGGGAAGCCGGCGCCGCCGCGGCCGCGCAGGCCCGACGTCGTGACCTCGGCAATGACCGCATCCGGCGACAGCGTCAGCGCGCGCGTCAGGCCCTTGTAGCCGCCATGGGCGCGATAGTCCTCGAGTGACAGCGGATCGACGATGCCGCAGCGGGCGAAGGTGAGGCGGGTCTGCCGCTTCAGCCACGGGATCTCCTCGGTCAGGCCGAGCGAGAGCTTGTGCGACTTGTCGGCGATGATGGCGTCGAGCAGCGACGGCACGTCGTCGGCTGTCACCGGACCGAAGCCGAAGCGGCCCTGCGCCGTCTCCAGTTCGACCAGCGGCTCCAGCCAGTACAACCCACGCGAGCCGTTGCGGACGATTTCGATGTCGACATTGCGCTCCAGCGCCGCCTTGTGCAGCGCCTGCGCGACCTCATCGGCGCCGACAGCGAGCGCGCCGGCATCACACGGGACAAAAAGACGCACGCTCATCGCTGGGCCTCCGAGACGAGAGCATCGATCCGGGCTTCGTCGAGCCGGCCGACCAGGCGTCCATCGAGCATGGCCGACGGCGCGGTTGCGCACAGGCCGAGACAGTAGATCGGCTCGAGCGTGACGCGCTCGTCAGCCGTGGTGTTGCCGAGGGCGACGCCGAGCTTGGCCTCGGCGCGCGCCGCGAGCGCATCACCGCCGGCGGCCTGGCAGGCTTCGGCGCGGCACAGCTTCAGCACGTGACGACCGGCCTTCTTGGCGCGGAAATCATGGTAGAACGTGAACACGCCGTAAACCTCGGCGCGCGACAGGTTCAGGGCGGACGCGATCATCGGAATGGCATCCTCCGGCACGTAGCCGAACGTCTCCTGCAACGCATGGAGGATGGGCAAGGTTGCGCCCTCCATGCTGCTATGTTCGGCGATGATCTCGGCGCCGCGCGCCGCGTCCCAACTTTCGTACACCGGCGTCATCCTGATCCCGATTCTGCGTTGCAAGCGTTTCGCACATCCAAATTGGAATTGCTCGAGATATCAATAAAGCAGTCCCGTGCTGCGATAGCGAAACGCAATCGAGAGATAGCTAGAAGTTGACGAAAAACAGGCGTTCGCGCGACAGGGCTGCGGCGTGTTTTACCATGTCGGCGCCCCCCTCGTCGTGATAGGGTTTCACCATGGCTGGCAACGCCGAAAACGTGCGGAACCGGGCCGTTCAACCGCTGGAAGGCCGACCTCTTGATCGACAAGCTCGAACTGCTGCTGGCGTTGGCCAAGGAGCGTCATTTTGGCCGGGCGGCGGAGGCGTGCGGTGTCACCCAGCCGACCATGTCGACCAGCATCAAGCAGCTGGAGGAGATCCTCGGCGTCATGCTGGTGCAGCGGGGATCGCGGTTCCAGGGGTTCACGCCCGAAGGCGAGCGAACGCTGGATTGGGCGCGCCGGATCGTCGGCGACTTCCGGGCGATGCGCCAGGAGATCAACGGCCTCAAGGACAAGCTGTCGGGCGAGATCCGCATCGCGGCGGTGCCGACCGTGCTCGGCATGGTGGCCTCGCTGACGACGCCGTTCCGCGCCAAGCATCCGGAGGTCCGGTTCCGCATCATGTCGTGCACGTCGGCCGACGTGCTCGGCCTCTTGGAGAATCTCGAGGTCGATGCCGGCCTGACCTACATCGAGAACGAGCCGATCGGCCGTGTCCGCACCATCCCGCTCTACAACGAAAGCTACCGCCTGCTGACCGCGCCCGACGCGATGTTCGGCGATCGCGAGCAGGTGACTTGGCAGGAGGTCGGGCAGGTGCCGCTGTGCCTGCTGACGCCGGACATGCAGAACCGCCGCATCATCGACCGCGCGCTGCGCGCCGCCGGTAACGACGTCACGCCAACGCTCACCTCGAACTCGCTGCTCGTGCTCTACACCCATGTGAAGACCGGCCGCTGGGCCAGTGTCATGCCGGCCAAGCTTGCCGAGACGCTCGGCCTCGCCGACAAGGTGCGCTCGATCCCGATCATCGATCCCGTAATCAACTACCAGATCGGTCTCGTCATCCCGCAGCGTGACCCGATGACGCCGCTGATCGCAGCCCTGGTGCAGGTCGCGCGCGAGGTCGCACCGAGCCTGCAGGCGTGAGGCGCATGTCCGGCAGCTGAGTTGCCGCTGACGCCGTGTCTCACCACCGGCGGTGAACAATGGCCTGGATTGCGCTCGCCATGACGGCGCAAATTGTCTCCTCTCGTCATTGCGAGCGCAACGAGGCAATCAGGTTGCTGCCGTGGCGACGGTCGGCGTCGTCACCGACCTCGCTGGCGTCATCGGCAGACTTCGGGCTCTCATGCGGTTGGGGAACCCTGACCTTGCGCGTGGCGCGTGGTCTTCAGCTCATAATGCGCGGCATGGCTGTCATAGCGGCTGAGCAGCTTCCGCGCCGCGGGCGGCACCACCGCCGTGTCATGCGCTGGACCCGCAAATCGAACCACCGCCGCCTGATCGACGAAGGTCATGATCGTCACGAATTCGACCTCGGCCTCCAGCGGTCTGCGCAGCAGCTCGATGCCTAGAAATCCTTCGATTGCCTGATCCACAATGGCCGGAAAGATTGTCGACCTCAGCAGCTCCTCATAGGCGTCGGCATCCGCCGCCCTGGTCCAGCCGCGCCATATACGCTTCAGCATCTGATCGTCCTCCGTCGTGACGATGTTCACCCGAGAACTCGCACAGGCCGGTGGCAGTGCACTTGGTCAAAATTGCGCTTTCTGCGACCGATGTGTCAGACAGCCACCATCATTCCGGGGCAAGACCTATAGGCCTTGAACCCGAAATCCGCCGTCCCGAACCATATGGAGATTCCAGCTTCCATCGTCGGCGAGGCCGCTTCGCGCCCTCCCATTGACGCCCCCCGAATTGAGGGTGATCGTGGCGTGGCAGGACTAATAGCCCGCAAACCTCTCCCGCATCACTTTCTCCTCCTGCCGGATGCGCAAGACGAGCGGCACGGCATAGATGGTCATGCCGACCACGAGCGTGACATAGGCGTGCAGCGTCAGGGCGTAGCCGATCAGCTCGGGCAGGATGTTGAGGAAGTAGTTGGGATGGCGGACCATCCGGAACAGCGGATGCGTCACCAGCGCATGATCCCGCGCGATCATCAGCTTGACGGTCCAAAACCGGCCGAGCAGCCGTGACACCACGAACAGCATCACCGCACCGAACAGATAGATCACGAACCCCGTGATGCTGACGGCGTCGACCGGGGCGTCGCGGACAAGGCCCTCGGTCGTCGCGGCGAGGTAGAAGGCGACATGGGCGATCGCAAGCCAGCGCGAAACCGATTCTCCGTATTCGGTCGCGCCGTTGGCGCGCAGCCGCTTCTCGTTGCGGATCGAGACGGCGAGCATGGCGAAACGATAGGCAAAGGCGGCGACAATGAAGGCGATGATCACGCTCGGCACTCCAGATTTCGGAGCGATTGCCTTAGTTGCCGATGCGCAGGTGCGTCAATACCACATTCTGCTAATGTTGCTTACTAAGTGCGAGGCCGATGTCAGCGCACGCGGCGAAAAGGGCAGCTGATTGCAGACCTTGGGCGTCATGTACCGCGAGAGGTTGCTGGGACGACAGCGGTCTTTGTCGATGCAGCCGTGCACGACGACGTTTTTGTAGCTGGCGTAGGGTGGGCAAAGAGCCGCCCGCAGGGCGGCGCGTGCCCACCGTCTGCGTCGCGAACATCGGTGGGCACGGCGCGCGAGAGAGCACAGCTCAACGCGCGTCTCGCGGGCGCGCCTTTGCCCACCCTACGGCACCACGCACGCAACTCATGCCGCGACGGAGATGCTCGCTGTTGCCTTATGGGCGTCGCGGGGCAGGGTGACGCGGACCACGGTGCCGAACTCCAGCCGCGAGCGCAGCCGCATCGAGCCGCCGTGCAGCTGGGCCAGCGAGCGGGCGATCGCGAGCCCCAGGCCGGAGCCGTGATAGGTCTTGGTCATCTGGCTCTCGACCTGCTCGAACGGTCGGCCAAGCCGCGCCAGCGACTGGGCGGGGATGCCGATGCCGGTGTCGGCGATGATGAGCACGACCTTGTCCTCGAACACGCGGCTGCGCATCGTGACCCGGCCGCCTTCGGGGGTGAACTTCACCGCGTTGGACAGCAGGTTGACCATGATCTGCTTGGTGGCGCGGCGGTCGGCGACGACGGGGATGCTGCCTCCGATGTCGGCGTCGAGCACGAGGCTCTTGTCCTGGGCGCGGCCGGAGACGACGCGCAGGGATTCGGCCAGCGTCTTGGCGAGGTCCAGCGGCTCCATGTCGAGCTTCATGCGGCCGGCCTCGATCTTCGACATGTCGAGGATGTCGTTGATCACTTCGAGCAGATACTGACCAGAGGTCAGGATGTCGTGGCAGTACTCCTGATACTTCTCTGAGCCGAGCGAGCCGAACATGCCGCTGCCCATGATCTCGGAGAAGCCGATGATGGCGTTGAGCGGCGTGCGCAGCTCGTGGCTCATGTTGGCGAGGAATTTCGACTTGGTCTGGTTGGCTTCCTCGGCGCGGGTCTTTTCCTGCGAGTACTTCTCGGCGAGGTCGGCGAGCTCGATCGCCTGGCGCTCCAGCGCGCTCTGCGAGCGCTGCAGGTCGATCACGGTGGCGCGCAGCCGCAGGTCGTTGTCGACGAGCTTCTGCTCGTGCTCCTTGATGCGGGTGATGTCGGTGCCGACCGAGACGTAGCCGCCGTCCTTGGTGCGGCGCTCGGAGATGTGCAGCCAACTGCCGTCGTCGAGCTGGGCCTCGAAGGTGCGCCCGCCCGGCGCCTGCTGGCTGTGGTCGTGCAGCCGGGTGCGGATCTCCGGCATCTTGCCGACCTCGATGACGGTCTCGTAGGAGGTGCCGGGGATCACGGCGGAGTCCGGCAGCTTGTGCAGCTTCTGGAAATGCGAGTTGCACAGCACGAGCCGGTTGTTGGCGTCCCACAGCACGAAGGCTTCCGAGATCGTCTCGATCGCGTCCCGCAGGCGGAGGTCGGCCTCGACGGTCTTCTCGACCAGGCTCTTCTGTTCGGTGACGTCGACCGCGATGCCGATCAGGTGCAGGCCGGAGTCGGAGGTGCCCTGGCTGAGCTCGCAACGGACCCGGAGCCAGATCCAGTGGCCCTCGGTGTGGCGCATCCGGAAGCTCTGGTCGATCTGGTGGATGCCGCCGGCGACGAGCTGGTCGGCGATCGCGAACAGGTCGATGTCGTCCGAGTTCACCAGCGCGTTGACCTCGCCGAAGGTGAGGAGGTCGGTGCGATTTTCGAGGCCGAGCATCGCGAACATCGAGTTCGACCAGAAGATGCGCCCGCGCGACAGGTCCCAGTCCCACAGCCCGCAGCGGCCGCGGTTGAGCGCGGTGTCGATGCGGCCACGCACCGCGTCGTTGATCAGGTCGCCTTCGCGGGCGCGGGTCGACTGCCAGTGGAAGGCGAAGCCCAGGATCAGAACGACAAAGCCCGTCGTCGCCGACAAGGTCACCGAGAGCGCGGCGTCCGAGCCCCAGATCGGCTCGAGCTTCTCCTGGATCACGACGACGCGGCCGGGCAGCGCCTTGATCAACTGTGACACCGCGAAGGCCGGACGGCCGTTCGGCAAGGTGATCTCGGTGACCGCGCCCTGCAGGCCGGGCGTGGCCAAGAGCTGCGCGGTCGAGATCAGATCGAGGATGCGGTCGTTCTCGCCGAGCGCTGCGTCGACCGGAACCCGGGCCAGGATGCGGTGGTCGGCGCCGGTGACGATCACGTGGCGTCCGGCCGCCGCTCCCCAGGCGGGGATCAGGTCGGGCAGCAGGCTCTGCAGATGCTCGATGTGGGCGATGCGATCCGGGCGCGTCGCCAGATGACCGATGCGGTCGGCGAGCAGGTCGGAGATCGCGGCCAGGTCGCGCTTGGTCGCGCCGCGCTTCTGACGGCTCTGGTCGAGCACCTGGACGAAGGCGCCGAGACAGATGGTGACGAGAAAGGCGATGATCAAAGTAGGGACAGCACGACGCAATACCGGCTCAGCAGTCAGCAGCCTTTGATAGGCCGGTTTCGCGATCGATTGCGCCAACCCTTTGATGGAATCAGAAGATTGGACGCACGCGTTCGCGGCATGCGCACGCGCCATGCTGAAGACCCCCGAAACTTCTTGGATACCCGAATTTCGAAAGAGCCCCAGCCGCTTCCGAATCAAGTTGATTTGAATCCAGATTTGTCGGGCTGTCGAGAGTCAACGATTTGGCAAAAGCTAATAAATCTTATCCAATGCGGAATTGCCATGGCGAAAAGCCGGCAGAGTGAGTCCGAAGCGGGAACGCAGCATGACGTTCATGCTTCAGCCGTGCGGCGGCTCGGCGTGACTGATGACGCGCTTGACGCTCGGGAAGGCGCGACGCACCCCGCGCTCGATGTGGTCGACATTGTCGTGCACCTTCAGCACGCTCATCGACGGTGCGGCGCGGCAGTGGAAGTTGACGATCTCGCCGGCCTCGGTGTTGCGGACGCGGACATTGTGCACGTCGTACATGTCGGTCTCGGCGGCGAGGCGCTGCAGGGCCTCGGCGATCTCGCCGATCCGCTGCGCCGGCGCATCGACGCCGAATGGCAGCTCGGGCTCGAGCGGCTCGATATGGGTGTCGACCTCGACGTCGGCGCCGAATTCGGCGCGGATGCTGCGCTCCAGCTCGTGCGCGATGGCATGCGCTCCGAACAGGCTCATGTCGCCGTCGACCTCGAGGTCGATCGCGACGATCAGGCGGCCACCGACGTCATGGACGGTGACGTGATGGATCGCGAGGCCGGAATTGCGCGCGATCACCATGATGCGCTCGCGGACGCTCTCGTTGCTGAGCGCGACCGGCACCGTCGTGAAGGTGACGTCGGCGCCGGAAAGGCTGGCATCGACTGCGGCCTGCGCATCGCGCTTGATCTCGTGCACGCGGTCGATCGGGTAGGTGCGCGGCACCTGCACCGTGGCGTCGACGAAATGCGTCGCGCCGACGAGCCGGACCCGTAGCCGCTCGACATCGACGACGCCATTGATCGAACGGATCGCGGCGCGCGCCTTCTCGGCCGCACCCTCTGGCGCGCGGTCGAGCAGTGTTTCTACGGTGGAGCGCGCCAGCCGCAGGCCGAGCACGGAGATCATCAGGGCGACCGCGACCGCGGCGGCGGAATCGCCCCACCAGAAGCCGAGCGCGGTGAGGACGAGGCCGGCGATGACGGCGATCGAGCCGAGCACGTCGGAGGCGAAATGCAGCGCGTCGGCGGCGAGCGCCTGGCTGTGGGTCTCGTGCGCGGCCCGGTGCAGCGCGCGGGCGCGCCAGAAGTTGACGGCGATGTCGACCAGCAGCACCACGAACGGAATCGCCGACAGCGACGGCGGCGCCGCCGCCTCGCGCAGCCGGCTGACGGATTCCACCAGCACGCCGCCGGCCAGCACGTAGAGCAGGGCGATGACGCCCAGCGCCGACAGGCTCTCCAGCTTGCCGTGGCCGTAGTGATGCTCGTCGTCGGCCGGACGGTCCGATACCCGAACCACCATCCAGGTGATCACGGTGGCGACGACGTCGACGGCGCTGTGCAGTGCCTCGGAGACGAGCGCGAGACTGCCGATCAGGATGCCGACGATGAACTTCGCCGCGGCCATGCTGGCGCTCGCCGCGATCGAGATCGCGGCGACACGGGTTTTCCCGGAATCGATATGGGAGGCGGCGTCTCTCATGGCGGCGGATGTAGCAGCCGAGGCCGCACCATGAAAGCCAGGATCGCGCGGTCCATGGGCGTGGACCGCGCGCTGTTTCGAGTGCTTCTAAATCTCAGAAGCTTGCGTTCACAAGGTCACCACGATCTTGCCGAGATGCTTGTTCGCCTCCATGTGCGCGAACGCCGCGCCAATGTCGTCGAAGGCGAAGACGCGGTCGATCGGCAGCCGCAGCGTGCGCTGCTCGACCGCACTCCAGATGTCCTTTTTCACTTCGTCGAAGATCGTACGGACCTCCTCGATCGAACGGGTGCGGAAGGTGACGCCGACATAGGTGATGCGGCGCGCCGCGTGCAGGTCGAAGTTGAAGTCGGCATGGGTGCCGCCGAGCCGGCCGACATTGACGATGCGGCCGAGGACCTTGGTCGCGGCAAGGTTCTGATTGGCGACCTTGCCCGACACCTGGTCGATGATCAGATCGACGCCCTCGCCGTTGGTCGCCTGTAGCACCTGATCGACCCAGGCGGGATCGCTGGAGTCGATGGCGAGATCGGCGCCGAACTCGTTGAGCCGTTGGCGGCGCATCGCATCGGTCGAGGAGCCCACCACCAGCGAGGCGCCCTTGAGCTTTGCGATCTGCATCGCCATCAGGCCGACGCCGGAGCTCGCGCCCTGCACCAGCACGCGCTGGCCCGGCTTCAAAGCGCCGTTGCTGACGACGGCGTTGTGCATCGTGGTCAGCGCGATCGGGAGCGTGGCGGCCTCGTCGAAGTTCATGTTCGACGGCGCGTGGAACAGGCGGCCATGGTCGGCAAGGGTGTATTCGGCGAACGCCGCGCTGCCCGAGCCCATCACCTTGTCACCGATCTTGACGCCCCTGGCGTCGGGACCGAGCTCGGCGACCTCGCCGGCCCATTCCATGCCGAGCACCGTGCCGACGCCGCCGGCGACGCCATGCACATGCCCCTTTGTCATGCCGAGGTCGGCGCGATTGAGGCCGCAGGCGCGCACGCGCACCAGGACCTGCGTGCCCTTCGGTGCGGGCTTGGCGATATCGGTGATCGCGGCGCCCTGGGCGCCATACACATAGGCTTTCATCGCGAGGATCCTGTCGGGTCGGCATGAGCGGCGACCTTACTGTGCCGCTCCTCTCTGCGCACCGCCTAACAGGCGGCGCGCTGCTCCGACAAGACTCTCTCAGTCATGAACCGGTTCCGCTGACCGGGCTGGACGCGTCAGGCGGCGACCGGAGCTTCCGCTTCGTCGAAGGCGCTGGAGACGTCGCGCATGCTGATGACGCCGGCGAGCGCGAAGTCGACGATGACGGGGAGGTGGCGGATGTGGTGCACGTTCATCAGGTGCCGCACGTGCTCGAGCGTATCCTCGGTGCTGCAGGAGATCAGCCGCTGCGGCGAGATCAACTGCGAGACCTTCAGGTTGACGCCGGCGGCGCCATGCTCGGCGATGGCGCGTACGACGTCGCGTTCGGTGAACATGCCGGCCGCGGTGTTGCCTTCGGTGCGGACTACGTCCTTGACGACGAGGGCGCTGACATTGCTGGCGCGCATCAGCTGCGCCGCGACGCCGACGGTCTCGTTCATTCGCACCGTGATCACGCGCGCCGTCTTGTTGCGCAGGATGTCTCCGACTTTCATGGCACCCTCCCGTTTGTTGATAGTGAACGGAGGGAAGTCTGGTATACGTTATGCCAGAAGTCAATCGGGTTTGACGGCTTTTCGTGCGCTCGGCCACCGAAAAACCACGTCAGCGACACTGCCGGAGCTGCCGGATATGACGCGCCAGCGTCCTGCCCCGGCGCAAAAAAAGGAGGCGCACCGTGGTGCGCCTCCTGAAGTCGCGGGAAGAAACAGTGGCGTCACGCCATCCGGGCGTCCTGCGTCACCGGCTCGGTAACCGGCTCCTTGCCGAGGATGAAGGCGCGGCGCAGCGGCTTGATCACGAACAGCGCCATCAATGCGGCCGTCGCGTTCAGCCCGACGCCGATCACGAACACGGCCTGCCAGCCATATTTTGCGGAGACGAGGCTCGCGAGCGGGACCAGCAGCGAGGCGGTGCCCTTCGCGGTGTAGAGCATGCCGTTGTTGGTCGCGGCGTATTTGCTGCCGAACGTATCGCCCGAGGTCGCCGGAAACAGGCTGTAGATTTCGCCGAACACGCCGAAATAGACGGCGGTCGCGAGCACGAACACGATCGGGTTGTGCCCGTAGCTCGACAGCGTCAGCAGCATCAAAGCGGCCGTGCCGAAGGCAATGAACATGGTGTGCTCGCGACCGATCGTGTCGGAGATCCAGCCGAACACAGGGCGGCCGAAGCCGTCGAAGATTCGATCGAGCGAGATCGCAAACGTCAGCGCCGCCATCTGGAAGCCGGCGAGCGTCACCGGCTCGTTGGCGATCTTGAAGTCGTGGGCGATCGGGGCGATCTGGGCGGCCGTCATCAGGCCGCCCGAGGCCACCATGACAAACACCAGATACATGATCCAGAAGATCGGCGTGCGCAGCACCTGCGGCGGCGTGTAGTCGATCTTGCTCTGCGGCAGATTGAGCTGCTTCTTGCGGGTCGGCGCCGCAACCGTCGGCGGCCGCAGGAAGATCGCGAGCACGAACACGACCAGCCCCTGGCCGATGCCGAAGGTGAAGAAGGCGCTCTGATAGCCGCTCGAGGCGATCATGCTGGCGATCGGCACCACGGTCAGCGCGGCGCCGGCGCCGAAGCCCGCGGCGGTGGCGCCAGCGGCGAGGCCGCGGCGGTCGGGAAACCATTTCAACGCGTTGCCGACGCAGGTGCCGTACACCGCACCGGCGCCGATGCCGCCGATGACGGCGCCGGCGTAGAGCAGGGTGAGCGAGTCGGCGTAGGAGTTCAGCATCCAGGCTAGCGAGATCATGACGCCGCCGAACATGATGACGACGCGCGGACCGTATTTGTCGACGAACCAGGCCTCGACCGGCACGAGCCAGGTTTCGGTGACGACGAAGATCGTGAAGGCGAGCTGGATCGCCGTGCGACCCCAGTGAAACTTCGCGTCGATCGGATCGACGAACAGCGTCCAGCCATATTGCAGGTTGGCGATCATCGCCATGCAGACGATGCCCATTGCGAGCTGGATCCAGCGGAAGCCGCTGGACTGTGCCTGGACAGGCGGTGTTGCCTCTGTGCTGGAAACCATGTGTCCTCCCAAACGCGCTCTCTTGGAGGATGCCGCTGCAAGCGCGCTCCTCATCTGCGCACGGAACCATTCTGGTATAATATATTCCAGTCCGCAATATGGCCTGCGACACAGGGTGCGACATGTTGCTTTGCAGCGAGACCGAAATCGTCCGCCAAGCAAAAGAAAACGCTCGGCAAAATGCCGAGCGTCGTCAATCTGGACGCGTTTTTTATTTTTTTGTTGCAGCGCGAAGGGATGCGTCAGAGCGTCGATTTCTGCACCACGACCCTCCGCCAGGGCTTGAGCACCGCGATCGCGAGGATCGATGCCAGGATGTTGGCGCCGGCCGCGATGATGAAGACGCGATCCCAGTTGCCGCTCGATTGCTGCATGTAGTTCGCGATCGGCACCAGCAGCGCGGCCGTGCCCTTGGCGGTGTAGAGCAGGCCGGCATTGGTGGTGGCGAACTTGGTGCCGAACGTGTCGGTGCAGGTCGAGGGGAAGAGCGAATAGATCTCACCCCAGGCGAAGAACACGAAGCCGGAGAGGATCACGAACCACACCGGATCATGGCCCAGCATGTACAGCGCCCAGATGCCGATGCCTTCCATGCCGAACGCGATGAACATCGTGTTCTCGCGGCCGATGTTGTCGGAGATCCAGCCGAAGAACGGACGCGTCAGACCGTTCAGCACGCGGTCGATGGTGGCTGCGAAAGTCACCGCCGTCATGGTCATGCCGATCAGCGTCACCGGAATGTTGTCGACCTTCCAGTCGCCGGCGATCGGCTTGAGGTTGGCCGTCACCATCAGGCCGCCGGCGCCGACGATCACGAACATGAAGTACATCAGCCAGAAGATCGGCTGACGGATCACTTCGGTCGGGTTGTAGTTGCGACGGCTCTGCACCAGGTTGGTGTTCTGAGCAACGGCCGGCACCTGGCCTTCCTTGGGCGCGAACAGGAAGAAGGCGAGGATGACGATGATGATGCCCTGGCCGAGACCGAAATACAGGAAGGTGGTCTGAAAGCCGGAGTCGCGGATCATGGCCTGGATCGGCGCGACTGTCAGCGCCGAGCCGGCGCCGAAGCCGGCTGCCGTGATGCCTGCCGCGAGGCCGCGCTTATCGGGAAACCACTTCAGCGCGTTGCCGACGCAGGTGCCGTAGACGCCGCCGGCGCCGATGCCCGCGATGATCATGCCGAGATAGTAGCCGTTGAGCGAAGTGGCGTAGGCGTTGATCATCCAGCCGATCGCGCAGAGCACGCCGCCGACGAGCACGACGATGCGCGGGCCGTATTTGTCGACGAACCAGCCCTCGACCGGCACGAGCCAGGTTTCGAACAGCACGAACAGGGTGAAGGCCCACTGGATCGAGGCGCGATCCCAGCCGAACGTCTTGGCGATATCCGGGACGAAGAAGGTCCAGCCATATTGATAGTTGGCGATCATCACCATCGCCAGGACGCCAACCGCGAGCTGCGTCCAGCGATAGGCGTCGCTTACTCTTGCAGATGCGGGCGCCCCCGCGTGAGCCAAGTCCGTCATGTTTCCTCCAGGGCTGTCTATTTTTGTCCTAACAGCTATGCGGAGTTTGGTATATGATATGCCAATAGACAAGCGGATTCATCGACCCCGTGCTCGCTGGTAGCCCAGCGATCGACGAAAAAACCCTGTAGAAGCAAGGCAAATCGCTGCAGCGACAATACGACGCAGCAGAGGATATTTGTAGCTCAACTATCGGAGTAGGGGCGAGTTTATGCGGCGACGGCCCGCAACCGGTTGTAGCCCTGCTGGATCGCCGACCAGAACAGCGCGATCAACCCGAGCGCCATGATGGTGCCGACCAGTCCGTTGGAGAAGAATATCGCGAGCGATCCCTGGGATCCCAGCAGCGACTGCCGGAAGGCCTCCTCGGCCTTGTCGCCGAGCACGATGGCGAGCACCAGCGGCGCGAGCGGATAGCCGCACTTCTTGAACAGATAGCCGAGCACGCCGAACACCAGCATCAGCACGACGTCGAACGTGCTGCTGTGCACCGAATAGGCGCCGATGGCACAGAGCACCAGGATGAGCGGGGCGATGATGCTGAAGGGAATGCGCAGGATCGCCGCGAAGACCGGCACGCAGGTCAGCACGACGAGCAGGCCGGCGAGGTTGCCGAGATACATCGAGGCGATCAGACCCCAGACGAATTCCTTCTGCTCGACGAACAGCATCGGGCCGGGCTGGAGGCCCCAGATCAAGAGGCCGCCGAGCAGCACCGCCGCCGTGGGGGAGCCGGGCACGCCGAGCGACAGCATCGGCAGCAGCGCAGCCGTGCCCGCCGCATGGGCCGCCGTCTCCGGCGCGACGACGCCCTCGATCTCGCCATGGCCGAAATTCTTGCCGCGCTTGGAGAGGCGCTTGGCGATGCCGTAGCTCATGAACGACGCCGGTGTCGCGCCGGCGGGGGTGATGCCCATCCAGCAGCCGATCACGCAGGAGCGCAGCGACGTCAGCCAATACGCCGGCATCTCCTTCCAGGTGTGCAGCACCACCCGCAGATTGATCTTGGCATTGCCGCCGCGGAAGCTCAGGCCTTCCTCCATCGTCAGCAGGATCTCGCCGATGCCGAACAGGCCGATCACGGCGATCAGGAAGTCGAAACCGTTGAGCAGCTCGGTGATGCCGAAGGTGAGCCGGAGCTGGCCGGTGATGGAATCCAGGCCGACGGCCGCGAGCGCGAAGCCGATCATCATCGCCGCGATCGTCTTGAACGGCGGCTCCTTGCTCAGGCCGACGAAGCTGCAGAAGGCGAGGAAGTAGACGGCGAATTTCTCGGCCGGGCCGAACTGAAGCGCGAAGCCGGCCACCAGCGGCGCAATCAGCGTGATCATGATGACCGCGAACAGCGCGCCGACGAAGGACGAGGTGAACGCTGCCGTGAGCGCCTCGCCGGCCTTGCCCTGCTGCGCCATCGGGTAGCCGTCGAACGTGGTCGCGACCGACCATGGTTCGCCGGGTATGTTGAACAGGATCGAGGTGATGGCGCCGCCGAACAAGGCGCCCCAATAAATGCAGGACAGCATGATGATGGCCGAGGTCGGCGGCATGCTGAAGGTCAGCGGCAGCAGGATCGCGACGCCGTTGGCGCCGCCCAATCCCGGCAGCACGCCGATGATCACCCCGAGCACGATCCCGAGGATCATCACCATGATGTTGAAGGGTTGGAGCGCGACTGCGAAGCCGTGAAACAGATTGGCGAGTTCTTCCATGCCAGCTTGGTCCTGCAACCCTCAGCGGATGAGTTTTCGTGTCAGAGTCCGAGCCAATCCTCGACCGGCCCCTTGGGCAGTGGGACCATGAACCAGCGCTCGAAGATCAGATAGGTCACCACCGGCATTCCGATCGCGACCGCCGCCACCGTGAGCCAGCCATATTTGCCAAGCCAACGCATGAACCAGGCGATGAAGATCATGGAGGCGACGTACAGACCGGTGAAGGGCAGGGCGCCGACATAGATCGCCGTCGGCACCACCACGCTCATGACCTGGCGGAGCTGACGCCATTCGGCGAAGACGCTGCCGTCAGCCTCGCGCAGCGTGTTGCGGACATTCATCGCGCTCGCCGCGATGATGAACAGGCCGACGTAGAACGGGAAGAATCCCGCGCGCGGCCCCTCGGCGCCCCAATTGATCCCCGCCTTCACGCTGCCGAGGATCACGATGATCCCGAACAGCGCGATCGCGAGCGTGACGCCGAGTTCGACCGCCTTGTGGCTGGGCCCGGCGGATCCTCCCTGGCTTCTCATGCGAGCCGCTCAGTTCGAGGCGAGGAAGCCGGCTTCCTTCATCAGGAGCTCGTGACGCTTCTCTTCGGTCTCAACCCACTTCGCGTAGTCCGCACCGGTCATGAAGGTGGTGTTGAAGGCGCCGGTCTTCATGAAGTCCTGCCATTCCGGGGTTTCCCGCACCTTCTTGAACAGGTCGACGTAGTATTCGATCTGGTCCTTGGTGGCCCGCGGCGACATGAAGATGCCGCGCAGCATCAGGTATTCGATGTCGAGGCCCTGCGACTTGCAGGTCGGAATGTCCTTCCAGGCCTTGCCGTCGGTGATCTGCTCGCCGTAGCCCATCGGCTTGTCGTCGAACACGCAGAGCGGCCTGACCTTGCCGCCGCGCCACTGCGCCACCGCTTCGATGGGATTGTTGACGGTGGAGTCGATGTGGTTGCCGACCAGTTGCACGGCCACTTCGCCACCGCCCTTGTAGGGGATGTAGGTGAACTTGGCGCCGGTCGCCTTCTCCATGGCCACCGTGATGATCTGGTCTTCCTGCTTCGAGCCGGTGCCGCCCATCTTGAGGATGCCCGCGCCTTGCTTGACCGCGTCGATGTAGTCCTTGGCGGTTGTGTAGGGCTTGTCGGCGTTGACCCAGAGCACGAATTCGTCGAGCGCCAGCATGGCGACCGGTGTGAGGTCCTTCCAGCTGAACGGAATGCCGGTCGCGAGCGGCGTCGTGAACAGGTTCGACAGGGTGATGATGATCTTGTGGGGGTTGCCGGCTGACGCCTTGACGTCGAGGAAGCCTTCGCCACCGGCACCGCCGGACTTGTTGATGACGACCAGCGGCTGCTTCATCAGATTGTGCTTGGTGACGATGCCCTGAATCGTCCGAGCCATCTGGTCGGCACCGCCGCCGGTTCCGGCCGGAACGATGAACTCGACGGGCCGGACGGGCTCCCATCCCGCCAGAGCCGGGATATGCCCCACCATCAGGGCGACGCCGGCCACAACGGCCACGCGCATGGAACGCTTCATCGACGCTTTCTCCCCTTCATTCCCGGACCGCACGGCTTCTTCCGGCCGCTATGCCCAATCGAACCACTGACCCGTCGAGTCCGGCCGGTGTCATCCTCCACCGTGACGCGCTTCAGGTCGTCGTCGGCCTTGGACTCTCTCGCAATGCCCATGCAGCCAAAAGTTGTAGTAGCGGCCTGGGTCATGCAGCAAGACGTGCATCCGCAGCAAATCGACCGATTTGATTTTGGTATGAAGAGGTGACCGACCGCAATTGAGGAGATCGGTTGGGATGCTCACGGGGCCAATTTGTCGCAGGCCGCGGGGGTGTCGCAAAAGCAAAAGCCCCGGAGGTCCGGGGCTCTTGATTGGGCTTCGCTGCTGCTTGCGCGCGCGAAGCGCGCCGGCCTCAGAGGCCGAAATACGGCAGGTCGCCGTTGCGGTTGGCGGCGCGGGCGCTGGTCATGAGAACACGATCGAGGGTCGCCAGCAGGCGGCCGAACAGGGACACGGGCTGAACGAGGGGGAGGGCGGCGGTCTTGGCCATGGTTTGTCTCCATCAGTTGGGCGGTACGACGTTCTGACTGAGGAGAATTTACGTATACCAGATGCCAGATACAACGGATCATATTGCATAGCGGTATGAGGATTTTGCGCTGCAGCAGGAATGCCACAATTTGGATTCCTTATTGAAGGCGGCATTTTCATATGGAAAGAGCCGCCCAACCTGGGCACCGGATCGGCTCGATCCTGCTTGGCGGACCGAGCCGGCAAAGTCGGGGTATCTCGGCGACTGCTGAGAGCTGCCATCCCGTGCGTCTATCCCCCCGCGTGCAACGCGACGGAACAATCGGCCCGAGGTGAGGGAACTGTGCTGCCCGGGCCGCAGTTACTCTGCAATGAAGCGGAGTGGCGCCGCCGGATGTTGATCGTTCAGTCCGTCGCGCTGTATTCCTCGAAACGTATCATCAGCAGACCTGAGGGCGAAGGAAAGGCCATGCGCGCCTTGATCCTGGCACTGTCCATCCTGGCGATCGCCGGAAGCGCGCAGGTCGCTCACGCTGGTCTGAGTAGCACACCTCGTGAAGCGTCGGCACCCGCCGATACCGTGATCGCTGCCCAGGACGCCAATCAGCAGGCCGAGAATCAGATCGGCCTCACCAAGGCGAAGCGTCGCGCCGTGCAACGAGGGCTGACCCGGCTCGGGTTCGGCACCAAGATCAACGGGACGTTCGACGATTCGACCCGCGCCGCCCTTGCCCATTGGCAGGAGGAGCGCGGCTACCCCGCGACCGGCTTCCTCAATGCTGCCCAGCACAAGGCGCTGATGGACGCGGCCACCGAGGCTGCCAAATCCGACCGCCAGGCCCGTCGCAGCACGGGACGCGCGCGACATCAGCGGAATGTGGGAGGTCCGATCGGCGCGATCGGCGGCGCGATGCATCGCGTGGTGGGCGGAATATTCGGCAGGTAAGCGTTCAACCTCGAAAGAGCCGGAAGGCGTCTGAGGCAAGCTTGTCTGTTCGAGGTCGGCCGGTCGGGCCGCATGGCTGCGCAGGAGCGTCAGCCTCCATTCGTTGATCACGGCTTGGATCAAGCAGGCACGGCAGCTTAGGAAGCGAGCCCGTAGTAGCGCCGGTAGAAAGCAAGGTGTTGCTGCGGCGTGAAACCATCAAAAGCACCGGCGCGCTTGGCCTGATGCAGTCTGGCAAGAAGCTTTTCCGCTTCGGGGGCGCTGCTCGAACGCAGGAATTCTTCAGTGGCCTCGAGACCAGCCCCGCACACGAACTGAATGTCGATATAGCATCCTGCGTCGAACGACGACATCTTGGCCTCGTAGATCAGAAGAGCATCACTGGCGTTGCCGGCCGAGAACAGCTGTATGCACAACAGCAGCAACGGCTCATTGCTGGCTCGATCAGTGTCGGCCGTCGCAGATTGGATGAGACGTCGGATTTCGGGAAGATCCTCCGCCACCGGCGTGAGACCGAAGCGGGCGAGGCGTTCGTGTTCGTCCATGCGAGCAGAATCGAGCAGATCGGCGGTGCGGTCAACACACATGCCGGCAAATCTCCAAGCCGACCATTGCTGCTCCAGAAATCCGTTGACTGTGAAGGAGGGGGTGTAGTGATAGTTGCCCGCTATCGGGCTGGCAGGGATCGAGGGGGCGTTCATGGGGCGAACGTGGCGGCCGGGGAAGAGGTTGGCGTCCCTGAGCGGCATTGTCGTTTGTGCGTTGACGCTCATGGCGTGTAGTAGCGCCGAGCGGCGCGCGTTTTTCCCGCCTGAGAGGCCCGACCCGAGAGAGACAGCCGCCGTTGCGGCCGAGATGCCCAGGAACTACCGGTCGCTGGTGGCCGAGCAGATCCGGGCGTTCTACCGCTATCGCCACGTGCTGCGCGATGCCAAGATCACGCCGCCCTACCAGCGCTATGGCGGGCTGCTGCGCGGCGGCACGATGCCGGCCGTGTGCGTCGCGCTGTATCGCGCGAACGCGTTCGGAATCGTGGTGAGGGACAATCTCGTCTTTGCCTACCGGGACGGGGAGATGCGCAGCATTCTTCTCGGAACGGAGTCCTGCAGCGACCTGTCCGACTTCACCGAGCTCAAGCGCTCCTGACGCGTCGACGGAACACAGCAACCGTATGAGTTGCGTTCGATTAAGATCATCAAGGGGGATCTGATGAAACTCGCGCTGGACGGGCATTTCGACGTGATCGTGCATGGTTGCAATTGCCAGTGCGCCATGGGGCAGGGCTTGCGAAGCGCATCAAGGAATCCTTTCCCGAGGCCTGTGCGGCCGATCTGTCGACGACGAAGGGCAGCCGCGAAAAGTGGGAGCCATATCGGCGGCGACCGTCACCCAGTTCCACTGGCGCGGGCCCGGCGTTCTCGTTGATTACGCTGCCGTCAGAGCGGTCATGAAGGAAGTGAAACTCAGATATCCCGAGCACCGAATCGGTTATCCGAAGATCGGCGCCGGTTTGGCCAAGGGTGATTGAACACTGATCGCAGAGATCATCGACGCCGAGCTCGAGGAGGAGGATCACACCCTGGTGGAGTATGTGCGCTGAGCACGTGCGACACGCTTGGCGCTCAACAATACGGCCCAGCCATCCATCGCGTGATGCGCCACCGAATGATCGAGAAGCGGTTTCGAAAGCGTGCTGGATTTGATCCGCCCGGTTCACAGAGTCCGAAGTGATCGGACTTGGACGGAAGAGTCCGTCCGCCCTCGCGCCACGCCAGGCTTTGATGGGGCAGTGCGGTTGCCTATCGAAACATCCAGAAATCGCCAACTGGTCCAGCCGGTTCTCTTTTGGGCGGCCCCAGGACGTCGCCTTGACCTAGGCTGCCCGACTGCGCGATCGTGCAGACTCTCGTCTGCAAGGTCTCGGTTTTCTTGTGGCCGGCCTTGAGCATATCCACGACGTCAGGCCGAATTCTGCAATCGGTCGAATGAGCTTCGACATATTCGATCATCTTGAGTTCGGCCTGAGAGAAACTGCGAATTAGTTCACAGGCGTCTTCCGGCGTTGCGCGGCGCTCTGCGGCAGCCTTGATCAGCTGCCCGCGCCGCTGTGCCTCCTCGCGCAAGGGAAAAAATCCGTTGCAGACGTCCGAAGGGCCGCCAGCAGTCGCCGGCGCGCTGTCGAACTGTGGAGGGGCGGCGGCCTGCCCCGGTAGCGGCGCTGGGAATGCGCCCTGCGCAAAGGCGTGACCCACGGCCGGGGTCATCGCGGCAACGACGAAGCGTAAAATCAGGCGCCGGGCGACCCTTGCGATCACGATCCGCGCTTCGTCAGCATTGTCTCCGAAAGCTCCAGCCATTTGGCGCGATCCCTTTTGACTTGTAACCTCGCTGAGCAACGACAGCTTTCCGTCACACATGGGCAGGCTTAGGAGAACAGCCCGTAGTATCGCCGAAGGTTTGGTGACAGTGCATTGAACTCAGCCCGGCGGCGATGGCGCGACGCGCCGAATGATCATGTGCTTCGAGGCCCGAAGGAGTTTTATACACTGTCATCGTGTGTTCCACCGTATTTCTGCCACGGTACTTCGTGGCGAGGTTCGCAAAAGATCTCGTTCCCTTCTGAACCCGAACCACGGCAACCGACGACCAATCGGCGCTGGGCATGTGTGCGGCACAGGCGTGATCCAGCCGCTCGCGCCGTCGGTGAACGGGTTCCTGCAGAATGGAGTTGTTGCGTGCGTATATTGCTTCTTTTGGTTGTTTTTGCCACGACGTCGCCGGCGCTTGGCAGGTTTGTGGCCGTGGAAGTGGAGCAGGTCCCGGTCGCCCGGCTCATTGCAAACCTGGAAAAGATCGTCAGGGACAATCCGGCCAGCCTCGAGGCATGGGCGAACCTTGGTCGTGCGCATGGCATGGCCTATGCCCAGAAGGCCGACCCGCTGGCGGTGCCGAAGGCCTACCATGGCATGGCGCCGCCGGTCGTTCCTTTTGGCGTGGTCAGGTCTGCCGCTGACCCCGCGTTGAACGCGGCCTCCTGGGCTCATTTCCAAGCCGCGTTGAAAGCCTACAAGCAGGCACTGGAGCTGGACAAGGACGACCTCGTCATCCAGCTCGGCCTCGCTTGGCTGACCGAGCAGGCCGGCAACAAGGACGATGCGGTGAAGCTATATCGAAAGATCGCAACCGCCGCCTGGGAGAAGGAAAAGAGCCTCACGATGCTTGGTCTCGGCGGGCAGACGCTGACCGGCGAAGTCGCCTCCTACCTCATCCCGCTTCTCAGCGCCGTGTGGGACAAGCGCGAGATCGAGACATTAAAGGATCGCGTCGCCACCCTGGGGAAGCTGCCGTACGCGGTCACTCCCGTTGCCGTGCCGCTGGCCGATGGGCTTACTCCCGCCGACCTCGAAGCCCCCGACGCGCGGGTGACGTTCGACGTGGACGGCAGCGGGCTGGGTCGCGAATGGAGCTGGATTACCCCCAAAGCGGCCTGGCTGGTGAGCGACCCGACGCGCGATGGCAAGATCACCAGCGGACGGCAGTTGTTCGGCAACGTGACGTTCTGGATGTTCTGGAACAACGGATATGCGCCGCTGGCCGCACTAGACGACGACCGCGACGGAGTCTTGACCGGCAACGAACTGGCCGGCCTCGCCCTGTGGCGCGACGTCAACGGCAATGGTGTCGCAGACCCCGGCGAGGTCGAGCCGGTTTCGGCCTATGGCATCGTCGCTCTGTCATACAAATGGCAGACGCTTGACGGCGGCTTCGGCAAGGTCGCCTTCAGCCCGGACGGCGTTGTGTTCCAGGACGGACGGACGCGCCCGAGCTTCGACCTAGTTTTGAAGGAGAGGCTCGGCTTCCAAGCCACGTTTCGTGCGCCAATGCAATAGGACGTAGCTCTTCACCTTTCAATGGAGGGGATGATCCAGTGGATGCGCAAAGCTTCGCTGGAGCCCTGATCCCAGCAGGGCTGTCACAATCAATGATGTCTAGGTGCGGATCGAGTCAGAAGCCGTCATTTGCACTCGCCGCATCAACGCAGCGTACGCCGCAGTTGGAAACGGCGCTCGATACGCCTGCGCAAATTCCGCATCGCTCAGGCCTGCTCGCACGCTCGTGAGGGCTGCGACGAACGGTGATATGATCTCCTGTCGTGCACCTTCGAACCTGAAGACAGTCGGCTCCGGGACCAAGGTGCTGCGCTTGTGGTCGGGCCAAAGATTTATCTTCAGGACAGCCTGCGAGGAGTGCGCCGCAGCCTGCAGGAGGAGATCGCATTCTGGCGCACCTATCAGGAGTCGGATTCGATCATCGATGAAGCCGTCATGCAAAACGCGAATCGCATCGCAAAAAGCCTCGAAGAAGGGACAGACTTGTGTTGTGAAGTCCGCCGCAAATTCTTGCGGGCCCGAGGAGAAGCGCAGCATCATTCCTCCGTCGACGGGAGGCGACATTTCGATACGAAGGTGATCTGCCATGCGACTATCCCGGAGCGTCTAGCGCAATACCGCCAAACTGCCATCGATAGAGGCAAACGACAACGGATCGCTTCGGGTCTCGATGCTGCCGAATATTTCGTTCAGCCATGTTGGGCTTCGCTCCGTCGCATTCGTCTCCGACGGAAGCTCACGGATCTGGTGATGCTGGCTCGGGTCAAATGCTGAGATACGACTACTCGTAGTCTTTTCCGGCGCTCAGGAATTCAGCGAAGCGGCGCCAGAGATTGTTTGCGGCGAGCCCCTGGTTAACTCCGAAGTCGGTAGATTCTGCCCACGCGGCAGCCGCTTCGAGGTAGGTTTCGATTCGGATATTCTCCCAACCACCTGCATCGGGCCCCCAGGGCGAGCTCGGCTCCGCCTTCTCGCGCTGCACCGCAGACTCTCGGTCGGCCACCAGAGCGTGAACGAACGCCAGGAGTGAACTGGCGTCTGTGACCGCTTCCAATTTCATCATCAGTTGTTCGTCTGTGCTAGATCCCGACAAATCACCACCCGCGCATTCGAGTTCGGCCCCGTTGTTTTTGCACGTAAGTCTTGGCCAGCAAGAGACTTGGCTCAATATGAAAAGCCGCCGGACGATGCCGGCGGCTTGATGTTTGATGGAGGACCAAGGGCGACCATCTCGCCGCACCTGGCTTCTTTAGGCGTTGATCTGCCGCCTTACTCCGCCGCTTCCTTGCGCGGCGGATCGAGCGCGCCGGAGTCGTGGATTTCGGCGACCTGGTGGTCGCTGAAGCCCAGCACCTGGCGCAGGACCTCGTCGGTGTGCTCGCCGAGCAGCGGCGAGCGGGTGACGTCGGCCGGGCTGTCCGACAGCTTGATCGGGTTGCCGACCGAGAGATACTTGCCGCGGGTCGGATGGTCGACCTCGACCAGGGTGCCGGTCTTGCGCAGCGACTCGTCCTCGGCGATTTCCTTCATCGACAGGATCGGGCCGCAGGGGATGTCGAACTCGTTCAAGATGTCCATGGCCTCGAACTTGGTCTTGGTCATGGTCCACTGCTCGATCCGCCCGAAGATCTCGTTCAGGCGCGGCAGGCGGGCGGCGGGCTTGGCGTAGTTCGGATCGGTCTTCCAGGTCGGCTCGCCGATCACGTCGCAGATCTTCTCCCAGACCGGGGCCTGGGTGATGAAGTAGATGTAGGCGTTCGGGTCGGTCTCCCAGCCCTTGCACTTCAAGATGCGGCCCGGCTGGCCACCGCCGGAATCATTGCCGGCGCGCGGCACGGCATCGCCGAACGGCACGCCCTCGCCGAACTGGCTGTATTCCTTGAGCGGACCGTGGTCGAGGCGCTGCTGGTCGCGCAGCTTGACGCGGCAGAGGTTGAGCACGCCGTCCTGCATCGCGGCGGTGACGCGCTGGCCCTTGCCGGAGTGGGTGCGCTGATAGAGCGCGGTGACGATGCCGAGCGCGAGGTGCAGGCCGGTGCCGGAATCGCCGATCTGCGCGCCGGTGACCAGCGGCAGGCCGTCACGGAAGCCGGTGGTCGAGGCGGCGCCGCCGGTGCACTGCGCGACGTTCTCGTAGACTTTGCAGTCCTCGTAGGGGCCAGGGCCAAAACCCTTGATCGACGCCACGATCATCTTCGGGTTGATCGCCTGGATCTTCTCCCAGGGGAAGCCCATGCGATCGAGCACGCCGGGGCCGAAATTCTCGACCAGCACGTCGCACTTCTTGATCAGCTCGGTCAGAACCTCCTTGCCCTTGGGGTTCTTGGTGTCGAGCGTAATCGACCGCTTGTTGTGGTTCAGCATCGTGAAATAGAGGCTGTCCACGTTGGGGATGTCCTGGAGCTGGCCGCGGGTGATGTCACCCACGCCCGGCCGCTCGACCTTGATCACGTCGGCGCCGAACCAGGCCAGCAGCTGGGTGCAGGTCGGTCCGGACTGGACGTGGGTGAAGTCGAGAATGCGAACGCCCTCGAGCGCCTTGGTCATGTGTTGCTCTCCGTAACGAATGGTCATCCCGCAACTCGCGGGCAGGTGATGTCTTGCGGGTGGCCTTACTTCTTCTTCGTCAGCACGCTCTGCGGATTGAGGTTGCCGATGCGGCCGCTCTCGGATCCTGCAGCAGGATCGATCACGGCATTGATCAGGGTCGGCTTGCCGGAATCCATCGCTTCGTTGACGGCGCGCTTCAGCTCGTCCGGAGACGTGGCGTTGACGCCGACGCCGCCGAAGGCTTCCATCATCTTGTCGTAGCGTGCGCCCTTGACGAATACGGTGGTCGCCGGATCGTCGCCCGCCGAGTTCTGGTCGGTGCCGCGATAGATGCCGTCATTGTTGAAGATGACGACGCAGATCGGAAGATTGTAGCGGCAGATCGTCTCGACCTCCATGCCGGAGAAGCCGAAGGCGCTGTCGCCCTCGATCGCCAGCACCGGCTTACCGGTCTCGACCGCGGCGGCGATGGCCGAGCCCATGCCGATGCCCATGACGCCCCAGGTGCCGACGTCCAGGCGCTTGCGCGGCTGGTACATGTCGATCACGCCGCGGGCGAGGTCGAGCGTGTTGGCGCCCTCGTTGACCAGGATCGCGTCCGGACGCTCCTTGATGATGGTGCGGAGCACGCCGAGCGCGCCGTGATAGTCCATCGGCGAGTTGTTGTTCATCAGCCGCGGCGCCATCTTGGCGACGTTGTCCTCGCGCTTCTTCTGCACCGAAGAGGTCCACTCGACCGGTGCCTTGGCCCAGTTGCTGCCCATCGCCTCGGAGAAGGCCGTGACGACCGAGCCGATGTCGCCGACCACGGGGGCGGCGATCTCGACGTTGGAGTCCATCTCCTTCGGCTCGATGTCGACCTGGATGAACTTCTTAGGTAGCTCGCCCCAGCTCTTGCCCTTGCCGTGCGACAAGAGCCAGTTGAGGCGGGCGCCGATCAGCATGACGACGTCGGCGTCCTTCAGCACGGTGGAACGTGCGGCGCCGGCGCATTGCGGATGCAGGTCGGGCAGCAGGCCCTTGGCCATGCTCATCGGCAGGAACGGCGCGCCGCTCTTCTCGACGAAGGTCTTGATCGCCTCGTCGGCCTGGGCATAGGCAGCGCCCTTGCCGAGGATGATCAGCGGGCGCTTCGCGTTCTTCAACAGATCGAGCGCGCGCTTCACCGAGTCGGGGGAGGGGATCTGCGCCGGGGCCGGATCGATCACCTTGACCAGCGAGGCTGTGCCGGCCTGCGCATTCATCACCTGGCCGAACAGTTTTGCCGGCAGGTCGAGATAGACGCCGCCGGGGCGGCCCGAGACGGCGGCACGGATCGCGCGGGCGAAGCCGATGCCGATGTCCTGCGCGTGCAGCACGCGGAACGCCGCCTTGCACAGCGGCTTGGCGATCGCGAGCTGATCCATCTCTTCGTAGTCGCCCTGCTGCAGGTCGACGATCTCGCGCTCCGACGAGCCGGAGACCAGGATCATCGGGAAGCAGTTGGTGGTGGCGTGCGCCAGCGCCGTGAGGCCGTTGAGAAAGCCGGGAGCCGAGACCGTGAGGCACACGCCCGGCTTCTTGGTGAGGAAGCCGGCGATCGCGGCGGCATAGCCGGCGTTCTGTTCGTGACGGAAGGAGAGCACGCGAATGCCTTCAGCCTGCGCCATACGACCGAGGTCGGTGATCGGAATGCCCGGCACGTTGTAGATCGTGTCGATCCCGTTCAGCTTCATCGCGTCGATGACGAGATGAAAGCCGTCCGTGAGCTCCTCGTGCGTGTCCGGTGCCTCGGTCTTAACAGCAGTCTGCGCCATGCGCCTCTCTCCCTGGTCGTCTGTGAAGGCGCTTTGCGGCGTCTTCTTCTGTTTGAACCTGTCAGCTGAATAGTTCCTGGCCGTGCGTCTCGACATAGGTCGCGAGGCCCAGCGTATGATCACGGGCGCGCTTCTCGGCGAGCTCGGTGTTGCGTTCCTCCAGCGCCTCGATGATCGCCAGATGCTCGGGCAGGGACGCTGCGATTCGATCGGTGCGCCCGATCGTGAGCTGGCGATAGCCGCGCACGTGAAGGAGGATGTCGTTGGTCATGTCGACGAGCACGGGCGATTCCGACAGCGAGATCAGCGCCTGATGAAACGCGATGTTCGCCTTCGAATATTCCTCGATGTGCTCCTGCGGCGGGCGGTCCTTGCCGAAATCCTTGAAGTAGTCGCGCAGCGCGCTGATGTCCTTCTTGCGCGCGATCGTCGTGATCAGGCGGGCCGCCATGCTCTCCAGCGCCGCCCAGGCGCGGATCATGTCGACGATTTCGGTCTTGGTCCGGCGCACTACGACGATGCCACGACGCGGCACGGTCTTCACGAAGCCGTCCTGCTCCAGCATCGCGATCGCTTCGCGGATGGGCGTGCGGCTGACACCGAGGCGCTCGGACAGAGCGCGCTCGTCGAGCATCACCGGCTCGGGCGACGCGTAGATGTCCATCTTGAGAATGGCTTCTTTCAAGGCCTCGTAGGCCTTATTCTTGAAGCTCGTCTCCGGGGCGATGCGAGTGATCGCGATGTCGGCCTCGGCCATGATGGGCAATGCCTTGTTTGTTTTCTCTGTAGACAAGACCGATCTCCTCTCCTTGGGAGATGCCTGTGTACAGCATTTTGCGTCCAATATTTTTGGCATGCCAGATGCCAGACTGTCAAGGCGACCGATTTTTCCGCGTTTCCACATCTTCGATGCGCTTGACAAAGTTTGCTTCTGGCATACCAAATGCCATAAACGACGACCAATCCCCAGGAGGAAGCCCCCAATGTCTGACGCCATCCCGAACGCCAAGGCCACGATCCGCGAAGTGCTCGATCGGGTGAAGGCCGACAAGCGCACCAGCCTCACCGCCCCCGAAGGCAAGGTGGTCTGCGACGCCTATGGCATTCCGGTGCCGAAGGAGGGATTGGCCAAATCCGCCGCCGAGGCGGCCAAGCTGGCCGGCGACATGGGTTTCCCGGTCGTCATGAAGATCGTATCGCCCGACATTCTGCATAAGACTGAAGCCGGCGGCGTCATCGTCGGCGTCAAGACCGTTGACGACGCGCAGAAGGCGTATGAGACCATTCTCGCGAATGCGAAGAAGTACAAGGCCGACGCCAAGATCGAAGGCATCCAGGTACAGCAGATGCTGACCGGCGGGACCGAGGTGATCGTCGGTTCGATCACCGACGGATCGTTCGGCAAGCTGGTGGCCTTCGGCCTCGGCGGCGTGCTGGTCGAGGTGCTGAAGGATGTGACATTCCGCCTCGCCCCCGCCACCAAGGAAGACGCCCTGTCGATGCTCGACGGCATCCAGGCGCATGAGATGCTGAAGGGCGTGCGCGGTGGCGACGCGGTCAGCCGCGAGGCGCTGTCCGACGTCATCGTCAAGGTGTCGCAGCTGGTCAGCGATTTCCCGGAGATCGTCGAGCTCGACCTCAACCCCGTGTTCGCGACCAAGAACGGCGCGATCGCCGCCGACGTCCGCATCGTCGTCGATTTCGACTACAAGCCGCGTCCGGCGCCGCGCTCGAACGAGGAAATCGTGACCGCGATGAAGCGGATCATGATGCCGAAGGCCATCGCCGTGATCGGCGCCTCCGCCGAGGACGGCAAGATCGGCAACTCCGTGATGAAGAACCTGATCAACGGCGGCTACAAGGGCGAGATCTATCCGATCCATCCCAAGGCGTCCGAGATCCTCGGCTACAAGGCCTATAAGAGCGTCAAGGACGTCGCCGGCGTGATCGACACGGCGGTGTTCGCGATTCCCGCCAAGTTCGTCGCCGGCGCGTTGATCGAATGCGGCGAGAAGCAGATCCCCGGCGCGGTGCTGATTCCCTCGGGCTTTGCCGAAGCCAACGAGCCCGAGCTGCAGGCCGAGATCGTCGAGATCGGCAAGAAGTACAACGTCCGCCTGATGGGGCCGAACATCTACGGCTTCTACTACACGCCGGCCAATCTCTGCGCGACCTTCTGCACGGCCTACGACGTCAAGGGCCACGCGGCGCTGTCGTCGCAGTCGGGCGGCATCGGCATGGCGATCATCGGCTTCTCGCGCTCGGCCAAGATGGGCGTCTCGGCGATCGTCGGCCTCGGCAACAAGTCCGACATCGACGAGGACGATCTGCTTGCCTTCTTCGAGCAGGACCCCAACACCAACTTGATCGCGCAGCACTGCGAGGACCTCAAGGACGGCCGTGCCTTCGCCGAAGCCGCCAAGCGCGTCTCAAAGAAGAAGCCGGTCATCGTGCTCAAGGCCGGCCGCACCTCGGCCGGCGCCAAGGCGGCCTCGTCGCACACCGGCGCGCTTGCCGGCAACGACAAGATCTACGAGGACGTGCTCAAGCAGTCGGGCGTCATCCGCGCCCGCTCGCTGCGCCAGTTGCTCGAATTCGCCCGCGGCGTGCCGGTGCTGCCGACGCCGAAGGGTGAGAACGTCGTCATCATCACCGGCGCCGGCGGATCGGGCGTGCTGCTCTCCGACGCCGTCGTCGACAACGGCATGTCGCTGATGGCGATGCCCGCGGATCTCGATGCCGCGTTCCGCAAGTTCATCCCGCCGTTCGGTGCCGCCGGCAACCCGGTCGACATCACCGGTGGCGAGCCGCCGATCACCTATGTGAACACGGTCAAGCTCGGCCTGTCGGACGACCGCATCCACGCGCTGATCCTCGGCTACTGGCACACGATCGTGACCCCGCCGATGGTGTTCGCGCGCAACATGGTCGAGGTGAAGAAGGAGATGGAGGCGAAGGGCTTCGTCAAGCCGATCGTCGCCTCGCTCGCCGGCGACGTCGAGGTCGAGGAAGCCGCCGAATATCTCTACCAGAACGGCATCCCGGCCTATGCCTATTCGACCGAGCTGCCGGTCGAGGTGCTCGGCGCCAAGTACAAGTGGGCGCGCGGCGCCGGCCTGCTCTGATTGATCTGACGCGAATGCCGCTCCGGCCCCTCGCCGGAGCGGCACTTTCTTTGTAGGCATACCCAAGCAAGATCCGTCCGTCCTGCAACGGCGCCGCCTTCGATGACGGTGCAAAGAGGCGCCACGTGATCCGTCGCAAGACGATTGAGTCCCGCGCAGATGCCGCGGCCGAGCCCCGCGACGGCGGCGTGCAATCCGTCGGACGCGCCCTGCAGATCCTTGAGATTCTCGCCGAGGACGATGAAGGCTATCGCCTCAGCGATCTCGCCGTGCGTGCGGGCTTGTCGACCTCCACCGTCCATCGATTGCTGACGACGCTGGAAAAGCGCCGCTTCGTGCAGTTCGACCGCATGGAGTCGAAATGGCATGTCGGCGCGCAGAGCTTCGCCGTCGGCGCGACCTTCACCCGCCGGCGCAATTTCGTCGCGCTGGCGATTCCCTATCTGCGAAGGCTGCGCGACCAGTCGCGCGAGACCGCCAATCTCGCCGTCGTCGACGACGAATCGCTGATGGTGCTGATGCGGCTCGACAGCCGCGAAATCATGCGCTCGCTGACCAAGGTCGGCGGCCGCTTGGCAATGGTCGCCTCCGGCATGGGCAAGGCGGTGCTCGCGACCTATTCCGACGACGACGTCAACGGCATCATTCACCGCCAGGGCATGCCACGCCTGACCGAGAAGTCGATCATCCGCGCCAGCGACCTGTTCCGCGAGCTGGAGACCGTCAGGCGTCAGGGCTATGCCGTCGACGACGAGGAGGCGCGCATCGGCCTGCGCTGCATCGCCGCCGTCGTCCACGATTCCTGCCGCGAGCCGTTGGCGGCGATCTCGGTCTCGGGCTTGGCGAGCCGGCTGACCGATGAGCGGGTGGCTGTGATCGGAGCAATGGTGCGGGATGTCGCGGCCGAGCTCACGGCGGCGCTCGGCGGCGTGACGCCGCCGGCCGGAACGTTTCCGTAACAGGACGTTTCGGCAGGGTGCAACGTTTCGATGACAGCGCAACTGACTCCAACGCACGGGCGGAGGGGTGAGTGCACCATCACCGGAATGCTTCCCTCGTTCGTCGCTTGGGGCGGCTTCTGTCCCAAATTCAGCTCAACCCTTTCCTCGCGTGCCGTTGAGCGATTTCGCGCTTCTGCTCGTTGCCGATATGCAATCTCTATGATATTACGCTAATAAATGTAATTTAAAGTTGCCGTTGCACTTACTAGGCTAAGCGGCGTCGGTGCGACCGTCCCGCAAAGCTGGAGTGTCGGGCGATGACAAATGTTGTTCGCCCTGAAGCCGGCCAACGTTCTGAAGCCGCGGCCTGATTATGAAGGCCTTGCAAACGAAGGGAGCTTGATATGGCCACTCATGTGCGGACGAAATCGCGGTCAGCCAACCACGGCGACCACTTGACTGCGTGGCATCGGCGAAGGAGGGGCGGGAGCATTCCGATCATCGGTGCCTTGGCCCTCGGCCTGTTATTTGTCTCCGAATCGGCATTTGCCCAAGCCCCAGGGACTTGCACAGCCGTCAAGCGTGCGCACCCGAAGGGACCTCATTGCGTCCTCACGCAAAACCATTGCATCAAACCCAACAAGCCGCACATGAGGCTCACGGCAAACGGCTGCACCTGCGACTGCGCGCCGTAGCAGCAGTGAGCATTCCCGCGTTGTGAAGGAGCGTCCGTAAGGACGCTTCGGCGCCGCCTGAGTTGCTGTCTAGCTCCCTTGGTCGTCGGCTCGAGCGTTGGGCAATCCGATGTTGCGGTCCGTCTCCGACGACAATGGGCATTTCGAGGGGAGGGAGGAGGGGGCTATTCACCCGCTGCTCAAGCCGTGGTCAGGGCTGCCGATCTATTTGGGCTTGCCGGGACGCGTGCATCGCGCAACCATCGCGGTGCATCGCCCAACACGTCCAGCGAGTTCGTGCCATGACCAAACTCACCCGCTTCTCGGTCGCCCCTCTGCACACGATGACGCGGCGCCTCGCCGATGTCGCTTCGGGCCGCGTTGCGCCCGATCTCGTGATCACCGGCGCGCGCGTGCTTTCGACCTATTCGGAGCGCATCCACCCCTCGCGCGAACTGTGGATCACCGGCGGGCGGGTCGCGGCGGTGAAGCCGGCCGGTGCCCACAAGGCGCTCGGCAGCGGTTTCGCGCTCCATGACGCGGCCGGCGGCATCATCGCGCCGGGGCTGGTCGATCCGCACATCCACATCGAATCCTCGATGGTGACGGCCTGCGCCTATGCGGAGGCCGCGCTGCTCAACGGCACCACGACGATCTTCTGCGACAGCCACGAGATCGGCAACGTCATGGACGTCGCCGGCGTCGAGGCGATGCTGGAGGATGCGCGGCAGGCGCCGCTGTCGATCTTCCTCACCGTGCCCTCGACCGTGCCGGCGACCTCGGCGGCGCTGGAAACCGCGGGCGGCGACCTCACGCCGGACAAGATCGCCGGCCTGTTCGACCGCTGGCCCGAGGCGGTCGCGCTTGGCGAGAAGATGGATTTCGTGCCGGTCTGCATGGGCGACGAGCGCAGCCACGCCATCCTTGCGGCGGCTTTGCAGCGCGGACGGCCGGTGTCCGGGCATGTCTATGGCCGCGAATTCGTCGCCGCCTACGCCGCGAGCGGTGTCACCGACACGCATGAGGCGATCGACCGCGACATCGCCGATGATCTCCTGGATGCCGGCGTCTGGATCTTCCTGCGCGGTGGTCCGCCCACGACCCCGTGGCACAGCCTGCCGCAGGCGATCCGCACCATCACCGAGCTCGGCGCCTCGCATAAGCGCACGGCGGTGTGCACCGACGATCGCGATGCCGACGATCTCATGCTGTTTGGACTCGACTGGGTGGTGCGCGAGGCGGTGAAGGCGGGGATGTCGCCGGAGCAGGCGTGGTCGATGGGCTCGCTGCACGGCGCGACGCGCTTTGCGATGGATGGCGAGATCGGCGGCCTCGGCGGCGGCCGCCGCGCCGATCTGGTTTTGCTCGACGACGGCCTCAAGCCGCAATCGACCTGGTATGGCGGCGAGCTCGTCGTCGACAAGGGCAGGATCACGCCGCGTCTCGATCAGGCGCTGTCGCAGCGCTATCAGTATCCGAAGGCCGCCTATGCCACGGTGAAGCTGCCAGCAAAGATGACGCTGACGCCGGAGCTGCCGACCAAGGCGTGCACCGTGAATGCGATCAAGACGGCGCTGCCCGGCATCACGCTGATCCACGACAAGGTCGCGATCGAGCCGGCCAACGATTGGGAGACGCTGTTTGCGCGCTATGGTCTCTGCTTCGTCGCCGTGATCGAGCGCCACGGCAAATCGGCCGGCAATGTCGCGCATGGCCTCCTCAAGGATTTTGGCCTCAAGCGCGGCGCCGTCGCCTCCAGCGTCGGCCATGACAGCCACAACATCATCGTCGCCGGCACCAACGAGGCCGACATGCAGGCCGCCGTCGCCGCGATCGGCGCGCAGCAGGGCGGCGTCTGCGTCGTGGCCGACGGCAAGGTGCGGGCGATGGTTCCGTTGCCGATCGCCGGCCTGTTGTCGGACAAGCGTGTCACCGAGGTCGCCGAGGAGGTGAAGCTGCTCAAGACCGAGTGGGCCGAGGCCGGCTGCACCATTCCCTACATGGGCTTCAATTTGATTCCGCTATCGGTCATTCCGGAAATTCGTATCACCGACAAGGGCCTCGTGCTGGTGCCGCAGATGGAGCTTGCGCCGCTGTTCGAATAGCGTGCGCGAGGCCTCATCCTGTTAGGACATGTCAGCTGACTTCTGTCCTAACTAACTGAGGCCGCCGGTGTTTTGCCGAGCGTGCCGCATCGTGGGAAAAATCGACGAGTGAATTGAGATCGTAGCTGCCAGCAGCGAAGCTCGCGCATCAACCAGAGGGAGGCGCGAGATGGCGAAGATGCGGGCGATCGATGCTGCGGTGCGTATCTTGGAGAAGGAAGGCGTCACCTGCGCCTTCGGCGTTCCCGGAGCTGCAATCAACCCGCTCTATTCCGCGCTGCAGCGGCGCGGCTCGATCCGCCACATTCTCGCCCGCCACGTCGAGGGCGCCTCGCACATGGCCGAGGGCTACACCCGCGCCAAGGCCGGCAATATCGGCGTGTGCATTGGAACCTCAGGCCCCGCCGGCACCGACATGATCACCGGGCTCTACGCGGCCATCGCGGATTCGATTCCGATCCTCTGCATCACCGGCCAGGCGCCACGCGCGCGGCTCTACAAGGAGGATTTCCAGGCCGTCGACATCGAGCAGATCGCCAAGCCCGTCACCAAATGGGCAGTGACGGTGCGCGAGCCGGGGCTGGTACCGCGCGTGTTCAGCCAGGCCTTCCACATCATGCGCTCGGGCCGCCCGGGACCGGTGCTGATCGACCTGCCGCTCGACGTGCAGCTCGCCGAGATCGAGTTCGACGACGAGACCTATGCGCCGCTGCCGGTCTACAAGCCCGCCGCAACCCGCAAGCAGATCGAGAAGGCGCTTGAGATGCTCAACGCCGCCGAGCGCCCGCTGATCGTCGCCGGCGGCGGCGTCATCAATGCCGATGCCAGCGACCTGCTGGTCGCCTTCGCCGAGACCGTCAACGTGCCTGTCGTGCCGACCCTGATGGGTTGGGGCGCCATTCCCGACGATCATTTGCTGATGGCCGGCATGGTCGGCCTGCAGACCAGCCATCGCTACGGCAATGCCAACTTCCTCGAGTCCGATTTCGTCCTCGGCATCGGCAACCGCTGGGCCAACCGCCACACCGGATCGATCGAGACCTACACGAAAGGGCGCACCTTCGTGCATGTCGACATCGAGCCGACCCAGATCGGCCGCGTGTTCAATCCCGAGCTCGGCATCGTCTCGGATGCAAAGGCGGCGCTGGAGATGTTCCTCAGCGTCGCGCGCGAATGGCGCAAGGCGGGCAAACTGCGCGAGCGGCAGGCCTGGCCCGCGGCGTGCCAGGACCGCAAGCGGACCATGCTCCGGCGCAGCGATTTCGACCAGGTGCCGATCAAGCCGCAACGCGTCTATCACGAGATGAACAAGGCGTTCGGTCGCGACACCTGCTACATCAGCGTCATCGGCCTGTCGCAGATCGGCGGCGCCCAGTTCCTCAGCGTCCACCGCCCGCGCAACTGGATCAATGCGGGGCAGGCGGGGCCGCTCGGCTGGACCTTGCCGGCCGCGCTCGGCGTGCGCGTCGCGGATCCGAAGCGTGAGATCGTCGCGCTCTCGGGCGACTATGATTTCCAGTTCCTGATCGAGGAGCTCGCGGTCGGCGCCCAGTTCAACCTGCCTTACATCCATGTCGTCGTGAACAACGCCTATCTCGGCCTCATACGGCAGGCGCAGCGCGGCTTCTCGATGGACTATCAGGTCCAGCTGTCGTTCGAGAACATCAATGCGCCGGAGGTCGGCGGCTATGGCGTCGACCACGTCGCGGTCGCGCAGGGCCTCGGCTGCAAGGCGATCCGCGTCACCGACCCTCGCCAGGCGCAGGCTGCGTTCGCGACCGCGCGCGAATGGATGGCGGAATACCAGGTGCCTGTCGTGGTCGAGTTCGTGCTCGAACGCGTCACCAACATCGCGATGGGTACCGAGATCGACAACGTCGTGGAGTTCGAGGAGGTGCTCGACCTGCCGGTGGACGACACCCCGGCCGAGCCGCCGCGCACCTTGCTGCCGGCCTGATCGCAGCAACCGCTCTCATTCGAGGACCAATTCGAGGACCATGACATGCCGCGCTTTGCTGCCAATCTCACCATGCTCTTCAACGAGCTCCCGTTCATCGAGCGCTTCGCGGCTGCCAAGGCGGCCGGCTTCAGCGGTGTCGAGTATCTCTTCCCGTACGACTTCGACAAGGCGGAGCTGAGCGAGCAGCTGACGCGTCACGGGCTGACGCAGGTGCTGCACAATCTGCCCGCCGGCAACTGGGCCGCGGGCGAGCGCGGCATCGCGATCCTGCCGGATCGCGTCGACGAATTCCGCGACGGCGTTCGTCGCGCCATCGAATACGCGCGGGCGCTCGACTGCCGCCAGGTCAACTGCCTCGTCGGGATAGCGCCTGATGATGCCGACCCGCGCGAGCTCAACCAGGTGCTGGTCCGCAACCTGCGCTTTGCCGCAACCGCGCTGAAAGCGCAGGGGATCAAGCTCTTGATCGAGCCGATCAACACGCTCGACATTCCCGGCTTTGTCCTCAACCGCACGGCACAAGCGCTTCAGCTGATCTCGGAGGTCGAGTCCGACAATCTGTTCCTCCAGTACGACATTTACCACATGCAGATCATGGAGGGCGATCTCGCCCGCACCATGCAGAAGCATCTCGCCCGCATCGCGCACATCCAGCTCGCCGACAATCCGGGCCGCCACGAGCCCGGCACCGGCGAGATCAACTATGCGTTCCTGTTCCGGCATCTGGATGCGATCGGCTATCGCGGCTGGATCGGTTGTGAGTACAAGCCGCAGACGACGACGGTGGACGGGCTGGGCTGGCTGACCGATCGCGCGATCGTTCCCGCGAGCTGAGTTTACTACGTGCCATTCAGCCCGGGTTTGCTGCCGAGGAAGATGCCGCCGCTCCTGTCTCTTCACGCGAGGCTTATGGATTGCATCGAGCGCTACAGGATGGCGCAGCTTCAATGTTGTTGCGCGTGAGTTTCACTCACGCCTTAGCAGCCACGACAGATGCCGTGAATTTTTGTGTCAATCTTCTTCTGCTCGTCGACCCACTCAGCAGGCCATTGTCCGCCTGCCCAAGGCAACTGCTTCCTGTTGGCAAAGTTGATGGGTACCGTAAAGGTGAAGCTATCGTCGCTCATCTCTGCGGGCGGCTCCGGAAATGGTTCCGCTCGCTCAATCATACTTAGGGCCGCCGTATCGAGTAACTCGGAGCCGGCGCTTTCCACCAGTTCTCTGGAAATCAGTTTCCCCTGCCGATCAATGACAAACTTGACCTTGGCCGTGCCACTTTGACCGGCCGCCCCTGGCGGAAACGTTCTCTTGCTCACTAATAGTATTACAATCTTCTTTTTCCACGCTTCGCGAGCGCTTGCCTGAGCGCCGACACTTTCCGTTTGCGCATATGAGAAAGACGCCGAAGCCAGTAGCAGTACGAACAGACCGGCCAGCGAAGGAATTCTCGCGTTCATAAGCGGATTCCATCACACGCGAAGATAATTCACAACCAAAAATTGCCGGTATGGCGCAGTTGCGCGAAGCGCCCGTCCCGTACGTCGCCAGCGTCGGCTGAAAAGGTCCGCGTTGGGCCAGGAGCGGCCGCGCGTTGTTCCTCAAACTGGGGCGTGCTTGCCAAGCTCGATCGTGCCAGCTATCGTCAACTCCAACATCAAGAGTTGGGCCGACGCCCAGCGCCAACCTGCTCCCCGAGCAAGGTGGCTTTCTTCCTTCGGAAGAAGATGTGGCCGGTCCGGCAACTAAACGGGACAAGCCACCACGGCGTCATGCGCTCCTCTCTTCGAAGAAGGGGACGAGAATGACTGTCGATAGAATCGAAATTGAGCCGGCCGATGCAAGGTCCCAGGACCTGATTAACCTCGTAACCGCGCTGGACGATTTCTTAAACAAGGTCTGCGGGGTGGAAAGGAATCACGGCTCTCCAATTGATCGGCTAGCGCACGACGACACGCAAATGTTTATCGCGCGGATTGCCGGACAAGCCGTTGGCTGTGCGGGGCTGCAGGTGTTCGCTGATGGTACCGGGGAGGTGAAGCGCATGTATGTCGTCACCGAGGTTCGTGCAACTGGAATAGGCAGCAGGCTCTTGACGCGCGTCGTGGAAGCGGCCCTGACCGCCAAGCTGCCGGTTCTGCGGCTGGAAACCACGGAATTTCTTCCCGATGCCCAGAGGCTCTATCGGGCGAAGGGGTTCGTTCCGTGCCCAGCGTATGGCGCTTACGTTTCCAACCCGATCAATTTGTACTTCGAGAGATGGCTGACGAAATGATGGTCGAGGGCGATGTGCCGACAAGGAATAGATGATCAAGTCTGCTTTTAGATTGCTCAAATCCCCATAGCGCTTGCCGCGCCACCCCGCTCAACATGCGCGGTTTCCTCCCTTGGAGGGTTTCGGACGCCGGCCGCCCGAATATGCCGCGCCGTCAATCATGCGGCCGGCATCCGAAACCCTTCACATAACCGGACATCGCTAAACGACATGATGGCGATCCCGGTCATCTATCCAACGGGTAAAATCGTTTCAAGAACCCGTCGATCTCGCTATCGGCTGCCTGCCAGCGTGCTCCACGTTCGCTTCTCAAGAGACAGAGGCCGAGAAGTTCTAGCGGGCCATCGGCAACAAGCTCAAGCGTCCCTTTCTTCGCGATCCAGTGCTCTTCACCGCCCTTATCGAGGCGGTCGACCGAATATCCGAGTTCAACAAGCGTGAGATACGCTGGGACTTCCGTATTGCCCGCTGCCGCAATAATTTCTTGCGCCATCTCATTTCCCCTACCGCGCGCGGATAGGCGTCCGAGCATCGCCTCGTTCACTGCAACCTTCCTTGCCCGCAGTCCGCGATGATCGCAATGGGTCAAATGCAGCCATTGAGGGCCTTGGTCGCCTGCTTCTGCTTCAGACCTGAAAGCGGGCTGTGCTCCCACCTGTTTGGACGGTTTGGGATGGGCTAGCCGCCGACATCTTTAGTGCGTCTTTTCATCTTCGAGTCTGATCATGATGTGCTGCGCCAAGCCGGAGTTCGAGGAGCCGCTGAGAAAATCTCCGGCCGCATGTCGGGCTGACGAACGGAGGGCCGTCCTGGGAGCGGACAACGGAGGAGGTTGCGAGCGATGATCACTGTGTTCGGAGAGGGCAGAGGCTTCCGTGTCGTCTGGTTGCTCGAAGAGATGGGGCTGCCGTACCGGCTTCGGGACGTGGATCTCCTGGCCGGGGTCGAGAACGACGCCGAGTTCCTGACGATCAATCCCGCCGGATTCATTCCGGCGATCCGCGATGGCGACGTCACGATGGTCGAGTCCGTTGCGATCATGGAATACATCTTGGGGCGGTATGGGCCGACAGCGCTGGCGCCCGCGGCACATGATGTTGCTTTTCCTGCCTATCAGCAGTTTCTCCACCTCGGTGAGGCGGGCCTCGCAGCCTCGCTTTATTTCGTTTCGGGAGCCCGGCACCTTGCGCCTGAAAGCGAGCGCAACAACTGGAGCGCGCGGCAGGCGATGGACGTGTTCACGACCCGATTGAGCCTGGTGACGCGACGGCTGGAGCGCGGGCCATACATGGCCGGCGATGCGTTCACCGCGGCGGACATTTCGGTGGGCTACGCGCTCGAGATGGCGCGGAAGAACGTCGGTGTGGTGTTCGGTGATGCGGAGCAAGCATACATGACCCGGCTGCGAGTCCGCGCCGGCTACCAGCGGGCGCTGGAGACGTGCCAGGCCACGCGGCGCTGGTGGACCAGCTAGGTTGCGGAACGAGAGAGGCGAGTAGGTCGCCGACAATGTCTTCAACAGACGAAACGATCATTTGCATTCGACCGTCGCTCCGCGGCAGATGACGAGTGCTGGAAACCCATCCGAGGTCACCGATGCCATCTGTTGCGACCGTGTTTGCGCAATCCTTCTTCCACGGCACGCGCGCCGATCTGCGGCCGGGCGACCTGATCGCTGTCGGGTATCCGTCCAACTTCACCGAGGCGGAGCCGATGTCCTGGGTCTACTTCACGGCGACGCTGGATGCGGCGATCTGGGGCGCCGAGTTGGCTGCCGGTGACGGACGGGGACGGATCTACGTCGTCGAGCCCACAGGTCCGTTCGTTGACGACCCGAACCTGACGGACAAGAAGTTCCCGGGGAATCCGACGCGGTCTCATCGATCCCGCGCGCCGCTGCGCGTCATTGCCGAGGTCGTTCATTGGCAGGGGCACGCGCCGGATGTGGTGAGGCAGATGAAGGAGGGCGTTGCGCGCGCAATGACCGAAGGGCCGGGCATCATCGACTGAACGGCGCGGCGGCATCGCACTGCCGTCGATCCGTCGCGCCCGATGGCTGTTTGCGGATGCTGCGACGCGCTCGCCACGCGGCGCCCTCCGTCCAGAACATCGAAAAAGTCCGGTGGCAAGGTGCGTTCGAACTGGTGTCGACGCACGAAATCTCCTCCTCATGAGCCGAGCCTATCGCCGAGAGGCGAGGGTTGGACTTGGCGTCCATGATTGATCGGGGGCGCCGCTCGGCAGCGTCGCTCGCCTTTCGGCGACGGCATGGTTGAAGAGTTCGAGGACCAAGCCGAATGCCGCCAAGTCCTCTGGTTCGATGGCTCCATCGTCATAGCCCTTGAGTGTCTCGGCGATGATCCCGTCGACCTCTCGTTGCCAGCTCAGCAGATCGTGTTCCGAGCCGGCATTGCGCACCTCCGAAACCACCGCAAGAATGCGGTTGCGGCCGCTGGTGTCGTCCTCCAGTTCATCCCGGTTCAGATAGCGGCGCAGCCATTCGGCGGCCGAACCGATGCCGGAAAGTACGAGCAAGGCGAACCAGAAATAGTCGCTGTACTTGTCCAGAAAGGTTCGCTCCGTGCCGTTGATCACCGCCGCGGCGCCTCGATGTACGGAAGGCTCGGTTTCCTTCTCGGTATCGGGCTTCATGATGTGCGAAGCGCCGGCGAGGCCTTGCGTGATCGTGTCGCGGACCGCGAAAAGCTGCCGGTAGAAGGCCGCCGCCTTGGCTTCGGAAAGCCCCTTCCTGGCGAGGATCAGGTGATTGACGCTGATCGTGTCGACCTTGTCCTCCGGCCAGGCCGGTTTCGCGTTGAAGACGCTGGCTGGAATTTCCTCGGCCTCGTAGCGCGGATGCTTCAGGGCAATGGCCTCCGATGCTTCGATCGGAAGAAACGTGGGTGCTCCGCGTGCCCGGGAGGTCGCGGTGATCGCGTCCACCGTGATCTTGCTGTCGAGCGGACCGACGGCGAGATACGCATCGAGGGTGGGGTCTTGCGCAAGCTTCTCGATCTCGTCTGTCCCGAATTGAGCCGTGGCAACCTTATCGGGCTGCACGCCGGAGCCCTCCAGAATGGTCTGGAGCACTGCGACGTTTGCTCCGGTCCGCCCGATGATGCCGACCTTGTGACCTGCCAGATGGGCGATATCTGCGATCTTGCCGCTGGCCTTCTGCTTGGGCTCGTTGCCGCGTCGCCCGGAGGGCGACCACAGCACGACATAGTTCTTGCGCAGGACCGCCAGTGTTTGCGCATCGGGCGGCATGCCGAGGTCGCCGCGGCCGACCGCCAGATCGGTTTTGTCGGCGGCCAGCAGGGCCAGGGATTCAGCCGCTCCGCCGGTCGTGATCGGGGAGAGCCGGACGGTCCTGCTTTCCTCACCGAAGGCGTCGGCCATCGCCTGGACCACCTTGTGGTCGTCGCTCCCCGCCGGTCCGACGGCGATCCGGAGCGTCTCGGGCTGCAACACGTAGACCAGGCCGGCCGCAGCGGCGCCAAAGGCGACAAATCCCAGGGCTAGCACGATCAGCAACCGTCGTTGACGGCGATCGTGAGCACTCCTGACCACATCGGACGATGACATCAGCGGACCCCTTGAGAAAACGCGTGGCGGCTCCAAGCGCACTGGAACTTGGGCGAACCGGTGTCAACCCGGAATGTTCCGCCGCTTCTGGTCAAGTTCAGGGAACTTGGGGTCGGCCGGTTCGACCTCGGCCCTGGACGATCGCCGTCCCTCAGGAAAGTGCACTGTCCCCATAATTCGCAGAACGGGGGAGCGAAGCGTGAGGGTAGAATCAATGATCGAAAAAGTCTGGAGGCAGGGTGCGTTCGAACTCGTGTCGACGCACGAAATCGCCTCCTTGAGGACCGCGCGCCCACACTTCCACCAACTCTCGAAGGATCCACGTCATAGCCAAACCGTCGCACTGCCCGGCTTCGTGATCGTGAAATGGCGGATCATCGGAGAGGTTGTTCAGCACGCCCGGGTCATTCGCCAGTTCTTGGACGTCTTGAGACTTGGGAACGATGCCGACAAGAAATGGTCTGTTGCACACTTGGCAGGCGACGCGAGCCAGCACAGACACACAATTATAGACCGAAAGTTCACGAGGCCCAAACGGCAGATAGCGAGGTACCCCGTCATGAAACCACGCCGGCGGCTCCGCTATCCTGCTTTCTATATCACGATAAGAAATTCGCATCATCCGCCCACGGCCCAGATGAAATTTGCCGCGATGTCCCTCTGAGTCAACAGCGGCCTTTCGCTCATCCGAAGGAATACGTCCGGTTTCCCCCTCGGGATCCGACATCGCGGGCAACGAGTATAAGGTCCGGCATGGGCCAAAAGCTACGCGTGAAATCCGCCTTCGCCAACATTGGAAACGTGCTCTGAAGGATTTTTCATATGCCTTGTCCCTGCCGGTGATTAGGGACTGAGACCTTGTCCAGTCTCATTTCGAAAAGTACCCATATTCCGGAGATCTGTAGCTCGTCCGAATGAAATGTTGGCGACGGGTGTTCCGGTCGAACTCCGCTGAATTGAACGTAGTTGTCTCGATCTGCCAGATCAGCGCGAAGCGCCGGATCGACGTTGTAGGCGACGACGGCAACTTGATCGGCGACCTGTACTACAAATAACTCGACCTTGCCGCGCACCGTCTTCTTGATGAGCACCTTCCCGGTCCAATTACGCAGATCTCTTGGCATTTGCTCTTCCACACGACCATCGTAGCTGGACGAGTTGGTGAGAGTACTGTAGCTGCGGCCAGCGTTCCACGCACTCTGAAACGCCGCCTGGTCGGCTGGCACGGGCACTGGACGGAGTTGAGGATTGAGATCGCATCCAGCTATCAACGAAGACAGCAGAATCCCAAAAAGGGCTCTCGGGCCAATAGATGTCATACGAGGCTCATAGGGTAAGTCAAAACTCCGGCGCCTTCGGCGCAAGGACTCTGAGGGCATTTCAGCGGAGTTGTCCGGAATACAAGTAAAGATTGCATGAATGCCAACGTCGCTGAACGAAGCTCACGTCGGCGCGGTGAATGGGAAAGGAAGCCTCTCGAAGCACATTTCGATAAGCCGGGTCGAGTTCATCGTCTTTGCGTTAGGGTTTGATAGGGTCGCTGTATCGCAATCAGCTCGAGGCCGATCCGGGCATCGTGATCAATCGCACCGGCAACAAAACCATGTCCGACGCCAATTCGGGTACAGGTGCTGATGGACGTAACAATCTTCAACGCGTCAAGATCGGGTGTTCCCTTGACAACCCTTTCGACCCGAGCATCCATCACAGCCAACCGGCCGTATTTCTGAGAACTGATATCGGCCTCTCTGCCGACGATCGTCACCTCTACGATGACAGGCGCATCGACCTCCGCAGGGATATGGTCAAAGAGCACGCCAGTCTGTGCGCTCGCCACCGCGCATGCCTCTGCTCGGTCGAATAAAAGACAAGCAGCAATCAAGTAAAGCGCGCCGAGCCCTGTCATCTTCAATGTACGCATATTCGCACCCTGATCGCTAGTAATCGCGACACGATGCCAAGACTTCTCAAGGTCAGCAATGGGTCAAAACGCGCCGTCCACGCGCCCGACCGCCTGCTTCCGATTCGACCGTAAGAACGGACCTGCCCCGCAGACGGGAAGGTCCGATATGGTCCGAAGCAGATATGGCAGCTTCACGAGGTGAGCCCGAAATATCGCCGATAAAGCGCAAGCTGACGTTGAGGCGTAAAGCCGTCAAGATCACCGGCGCGTTTACAGCGCTCTAGCAACTCAGGAGCGGCTCGGCGTCAGAGACTGTATTTGAACCAAACAACACTTGAGTGGTCTCCTCGCATGGTGACCCGGCGCAGCATCATCCGTGGGCACCGGCTACCGTGGCTGGCTGCGTCCACCTTCGACATCGGTGGTGCAGGGCCGATACAGCACTTGGAGTTGCCGGCCGCGAAGGTAGATCGTGCGTGCGGTCATGCCGCCGTGCCGCGTAATCCATTGCCTGACCGCGGCGGGGTAACGATCATAGAGCATCTGCGTGGCTTCAGGGTTGGGAATAGCCTTCCCATCGGGCCCAGGATTGTCCGCGACCCTGAAGCCGAATACGGCTCTCGGGGTCACGCAGATGCTGTCGTGGGGAATGTACGCCAGCACGAGCGTGCAGGCGCCGGCGCAGATTCCGTCGATGATGACGGACGCGCCGAAGTCGCGCAAAAGTTTGAACCTGTCGACATAGTTTCCAATCCGTCCGCCCTGATCAAAAACGATGCGCACGGCGGCATGACCCGATTGCATGCTCCCAAGCATGAACGCCGCGACCAGGGTCACCCTCACCAGCCTCATCTGTCCATCATCCGATCGATCGAACTCCATCGCCTTGCGCAATAACGGCTGCCGGTTCCGCTTTGGTCAAGAGCTGTCTGCCGACCATTCCACGATTAGCTTCGATGTGGCCTCCGGCGCAGACATCGCCGCCATCGACCGGGAAGGTCGTGACGGGCCAGAAGCGATCCGAAGAACAAGGGTTGCGCGCTCGTCGGGCAAATCAGTCTGGGCACTTTGTACGCACGTGGTTGAAACGCGCGCCGCCAGGGCTACGGCACGCCGCATCGGACGAATCGAATTCGTCCATGAAATCAAGCTGATCTCGCGCACATCGCTGCGAGGCCAAGAAATCGCTTTCCATTTTTCAGAAATCATGCATGATGTGCGCATCCTGCCTCGACGAGAGGGGCGTTGCGCGCGATCGTCACGACACGTGGGGCAGGGATGCGGTGGCCGTGAGATGTCGCAGCATGTGCTTGCGCATGCAGACGAACGACACATCACGGACGCGAAGTCGTGTGGTCCTGGCCTCCCGGTGCCGAGGTCAAGCGCGCGGCGAGGGCTCATGCCCTCGCGCGAGCGACGGGGTCAATCAGCCGGTCCCCGAGGAGAGCGCGAAAGAAGCGTTAAGACCGCCGCGCAGGGAATGCCGGTTGATCGGCTTTGCCTGTGGTACCTGCCGCCTGCATTTTTTTCAGCAGGCGGGCCATGGGTGAGGCCTTCACCCGGCATTCCCTGCGCCCTCTCGATTCATCGAAGGGCCGTCGATCGTGGGACTCGGGCGTGATCCGCCGCGAGAGTGCGAACCTGCGCGTGGTTGTTTGAAACGTGGATAGCAACTGAGCAATTTCTGTCGTCCTCGACGAGTTCGAGGTTTTGTTCCCGGTGGCATGATGAAGTTTCGGCCATTTGGAACCGGAACTGCAGGCGATCCCTTGGTGTTGATCGGCATCTCGAAAGCACTGGAGGAGAGACAATGATGAGAACCCGTCTTGCCGTTTCGCTGATCGCCACCTCGCTGCTGGCGTCGACCGCTGCGTTCGCACAGTCCACGACCGTCGAAGGTGCCGCCAATGGCGCTGCGGCCGGCGGCGCCGTTGCCGGTCCGGTCGGCGCCATGGTGGGTGGCACGGTCGGCGCCGCCGTCGGTGCTGGCCTGGAAATTCCGAACGCGGTGATCAACTCGATCGAGGCCGAGCGCGCGCCGTCGGTGGTCGTCCATGAGCGCGTCGTGGTCGGCGAGCCGCTGCCCGCCACCGTCGAGCTGCGCCCGGTGCCGCGCTACACCGAGTATCGCTACGCCGTCGTGAACGATCGCCGCGTGATCGTCGATCCGCGCACGCGCCGCGTCATCAAGATCATCGAGTGATCTGACGTTCTGACGGACAGGGGCCTCGTCGCATCAGCGGCGGGGCCTCTCGTCATGCGGTCTGCGTGCGGATCTGTCGGATGAGCCAGTCGATGGCCGCGGACAGGCCAAATCCGATGCAGGCGGCGGCGGCGTCGACGATGAAGTCTTCCAGCCGCGCGTGGCGTCCCGGCGCCAGGAACTGCGAGAGTTCGAGTGCACCGATCAGGATCACCGCAATCCCGGTGGTCAGCAGCCGATGACTGCGGTAGGCGAGGCCGAAGGCAAGGCCGATCAGGATGAAGGCGAGGGCGTGTTCGCCGTCCTGTCCCAGGTGCGAATGTGGCCTATAGTTGGGCGGGCCAAGCGTTGCGAAGGCAACGGCTGCGGCGAGCAGCCAGGCCGAGAGGCGAATGACGATCATCATGGACGCTGCTTAGCACGTTCCGGGCCACGAACCGGGGTCACGGTCGCTTGAGGCACCGGTTTAGTTAACGTGGCTCGGAAGCCGGAACATGGCCTTCTCATCGTACCGCGAACAGCTTTCGTCCGGCGCCTCAGATCGGCTGCCGGACTCCCAAACCCTGCATGAAGCGCTCGCGGATCTGTGCCGGATCGCGCCTGGTGGCGCCCACACCGGGCTTGTCGTCGATCGTCGCCGCAATCAGCACCGGGCCGGGCGACTCGAGCGCAAGAGCGATCAAGCGTTCGAAATCTTCCTCGTCTGCGGCCCAATGGCTGGCGCCGATGCCGCAGCCGGCGGCAATGGCGACAATGTCGGCCTGCCGGGCCGAGGTCGGCTGGCTGCCGGTGATCTGGTAGATGCCGTTGTCCATGACGATGATGGCCAAATTCTTCGGCGCCAGCGTGGCAATCGTGGTCAGGCAGCCCAGTTGCATCAGCAGCGAGCCGTCGCCTTCGAGCGCGAACACAGGGCGTTGCGGCTGCGCCAGCGCGACGCCGAGCGCGATCGGGCAGGCCAGCCCCATGCTGCCGAGCATATAGAAATTCTGCGGCCGCTGGCCGGCGGCCCACAGGTCGAAATTGGTGTTGCCGATGCCGCCGATGACGGCTTCCTCGTGCTTGAGCTTCGCGACCAGACGGCAGGTGAGGTCGTAGCGGTTCATGATCTTGGTGTTGCTGTGAGGGGCGCTCATGCGAACACCTTTCCGCCGGTGAGCAAAGGCGAGAGGATGAGCGCCACCGGCGCCTGGGTCGCCACCGCCTGCTTGATCGAGCGGTCGACGACGAATTCGAGCTCGTCGAGCCGCGTCATGGTGTGGTGCTCCATGGCCAGCGCATCGAGCACCGGCCGCATGGTTCGGCACACCAGCGACTGGCCGACATTGAACTCGCCCAGCGTGCCGCGCTCGGACACGATCATGATCAGCGGGATCTGGCAGGGCACGATCAGCGAGGCCAGCACGTTGGCGAGCGTGGCGAAGCCCGAGGTCTGCATCAACAGCGCGCCGCGCCGGCCGCCCATCCAGGCCCCAGCGAGAATGCCGACCGCTTCCTCCTCGCGCGCCGTCGCAAAGGTCGTGAAGAACGGATCGTCGTGCAGGTTCTGGATCAGCGGCGTCAGCACCCGGTCGGGAACGTAGGGGATGAGGTCGACGGCGTTGTGCTTGAACGTCTGCAGCACGATCTCGTGCCAATTCGGCACAGCGGTTGCTGATCGCGCCGCATCGGCATCGGCGGCCATTGCTGTTCCTCCGGTCGTTCCTGATAGGGGGCCCGGCGCACGGGGCTTGGCGCTGAGCTTGACGGCACCGGAACGATTGTCAACATGCCGGCCCGGCCGGTCAGGCATCCGCCTTTCAAGTCCGAAATCAAGAACCAAGAAACCAGGAGGTCGGCTGTTCATGGCCGCGAATTCCAAGCGCGTCTTCTACGTCAAATATCTGGCCCACCCGATCTTCAGCGAGCTGCTCGCCGCGCGCCCCGACGTCCGGCTCGACCGGCTGGAGAACGAGAGCTCCGAGGCCGAGACGGCGCAGATCCTCGCGGCGGCTCACGCCTACCAGATCGGGGCGGCCCGCGACGAGCTCGCGCCGCGCTTCCACGTCGATGCAGACCTGCTGCGCCGCGCCCCAAACCTCCTCGTCGTGTCCAGCAACGGGGCCGGATACGACCCGGTCGACGTCGACGCCTGCACCGAGGCCGGCGTCCTCGTCGTGAACCAGTCCGGCGGCAACGCCCATTCGGTGGCGGAGCACACACTCGGCATGATGCTGACCCTGTCGAAGCGCATCATCCAGTCCGACCGCCGGCTGCGCCGGGAGCGCGACGTCAACCGCAACGATTTGATCGGCAACGAGGTGCAGGGACGGACGATCGGCATCGTCGGGCTTGGCAATGTCGGCCGCCGGGTTGCCGAGCTGTGCCGCGGCATCCTCGGCATGACGGTGCTGGCCTATGACCCATATCTGTCGTCCGATGAGATCGCCGCACGCGGCGCGGAGAAGGTGGAACTCGAGGACCTGATGCGGCGCTCGGATTTCGTCTCGATCAACTGCCCGCTGACGAAGGAAAGCCGCGGCATGATCGGTGCCCGCGAGTTCGCGCTGATGCAGCCTAGCGCCTATTTCGTCACCACCGCCCGCGGCTTCATCCATGACGAGGAGGCGCTGTTCGCCGCGCTCAGCGAAAAGCGCATCGCCGGCGCCGGGCTCGACGTCTGGGCCAAGGAACCGCCGCCGCCGGACCATCCGCTGCTGCAGCTCGACAACGTGCTGGCGAGCCCGCACACCGCCGGCGTGACGCGGGAGGCGCGGCAGAACATGGGCCGGATCGCGGCCGAGCAACTGCGTAACGCGCTCGACGGCGGCCGGCCGCCGCGCCTGATCAATCCCGAGGCCTGGCCGCGCTACAGCGCTCGTTTCCGCGAGGCGTTCGGAGTGACGCCCTCGTAGCCAGAAGAGAAGTGATTGCGGGGAGAAGATTTCATGCGTCGCAAGCTGCGACGCAGCAATAAATCTTCTCTCCAGGGCGGCTTCGGCGAAGCGGACATTGCTATTTTCGGAGCCGTCTCGACAGCCCAGTGGTGGCTGATCATTTTTCCAGGGGCGCCATGAGCTTAGGCCACGTTTTTCGCTCGGCGCGGAAGGGAAATTGGTCCGATGCGCCGGTTGAACGCCATCCTGAAGTCGACCCACGGCCGCGTCCGTCGCGCCGTCTCGGAGTTCGTCGCGATCGCCGCCGCGAGCCTGCCTTCGGTGGGCGCCTGAGCGCCGGTTCCACCGCTGCGTCAAATATTTGCATCGGCCGCTTGATATCGGTGAACAGCGGGAGGAGAAGCGCGGTAACATCACCTTCGAGCACTGCGTGAGAGGCAGGAGGTTGCATGTCGCGCTATGTCATCCATTTCATGAAGGACGTGCTGGGCGAGAATGGCCGCCAGTGCGAGATTTGCCAGAGCACGTTGGAGGTTGAGGCCGACAGCGAAGGCGAAGCCGCAGAAATCGCAAAGTCCAGGTTCTGTAAACAGCAGGAGGTGCGCGACTGGTCGCTGCATGCCGACCGCATTGAGGTGAAGGCGGCCGACTTTCCGTCCTGACCTGCGGCTCAGCGGCCCAGCCCAGCCGGTGCATCGCTGGCCCCGGGGCCCAGCGAGCGCTGCACCATCACGGTGTCGCACCAGCGGCCGTAACGGTAGGCTACTCCCGGCAGCAGCCCCACCCTGACGAACCCGAAGCGCTCATGAATGCCGAGCGAGGCGACATTATCGGCGTCGATATAGCCGATCATCTGGCGATATCCGGCCGCGGCGGAAGCATCGATCAGCGCCTGCATCAGCAGCCCGCCGACACCACGGCCGAGATGCTCATGGTGGACATAGATCGAATGCTTGACCGCGAACCGGTAGGCCGGCCGCTTCCTGAACAAGACGACATAGGCATAGCCCACGACTTCGCCGCGGAATGTCGCGACCAGATGTGGCAGCCGATGATTTCGCAGATTCTTGCGCCGCTGCTTGAGGTCGTCCGGCTCGGGCGCCCCGGAACCGGCGGCGCTGTCCTCGACCCCGCGGCGGACATGCCGCCGGTAGATCGAGAGCATGGCCTCGACATCCTCGTCGCGTGACGGCCTGACGAGGACCGGCGGCTCGGTGTCGCGAGCCGTGATCGCGCTGTCCATGGTTCGAATTACTCTGCGCAGACATAGGTATGGAGCCGGATCCGGCCGGACTCGTCGAGCTCCTTATACAGCCCCTGTATTTCGACCTCGAAACCGGGATAGGCGTTGAACGCCCGCTCGAACATCTTGAGGTAATCGATCATCGGCTGGGCGCGGTCGGATAGCCGCTCGCCCGGAACGATGGTGGCGATGCCCGGCGGATAGACCACGAAGGGGGTCGTCGCAATGCGGTCGGAGATGCGATCGATCGGCAGGTAGTCGACCTCGTTGCGCATCAGCGCACGCGCCGCCTCGCGTGGCGACATCGCGATCTCCGGCATGTGCTGCGGCTGAAACTGCTTTGCCTGCAGCGCGCTCACTTCGGCGTCGCGGTAGAAGCGGTGCATCTCGCCGCAGAGGTCGCGCAGCCGCAGCTTGCCGTAACGCGCAAAGCGCTTGCGGGTGAACTCCGGAATGGCGTCCTCCAGAAGCACGTTGTCATCGTGGAGCCGCTTGAAGGCGACCAGGCCACTGATCAGGGTTCCCGCCTTGCTCGCCTCGACCCCCGGCGTCAGCAGGAACAGCAGCGAGTTGAGATCGTTCTTCTCCGCCACGATGCGGTTCTCGCGCAGATATTGAGCAACGATCGGAGCCGGGATGCCGTGATCGGCATAGCCGCCGGTGGCGCGATCGAAGCCCGGGGTCAGCAGGGTCAGCTTGTTCGGATCGGTCATCGCGAAGCCAGGGGCGAGGTCCGGAAAGCCGTGCCATGCCGCGCCCGGCGCGAGCTGCCACAGCGCGGTATCGGTTGCGAGCTGGTCGGTCGAGATCGCCTCCCAGGCCACGTCATGGCTAGCCCCGGGATTGGCCGCATCGGGGATCGACACCCGGTCCGGCACGAACGGCTCGAAGAACCAGCGCCGCGCCGGATCCTTCTCCTTCTCCTCGAATTCCCGGCGCATCGCCCTGATCTTCTTGCGCAATTCGATTCCGAGCCGGATCGTGTCGTCCCACAGCACCTCACCGGAGCGGCCCTTCATCATCTGCGCGCCGACGTCCAGCGAGGCGAACAGCGGGTAGAACGGCGAGGTCGAGGCGTGCTGCATGAAGCTTTCGTTGAAGCGGCGATGCTCGACCCGCCGCCGCTGGCCCTTGATGTGGCGGTCCTTGACGTGGATCTGCGAGGCCTGGGAGAAGCTCGCGAGCTGCTTGTGGGTCGATTGCGTGGCGATGATGCCGGGGGCGTCGGGTCCGAGATCGCCGAGGCCCATGGCGAAGCGGCCGGCGTAGAGCGGGTGGAATTTCATGAAGCCCGCCCAGGCCTCGTCGAACATGATGTAGTCGCAGAGGTGCCCGATCCGCTTCAGGATCATCTCGGCGCTGTGGATCGTGCCGTCATAGGTGCACTGCTCGACCACCGCGACGCGGAACGGCCGCTCCTTGCGCCAGGCGTCGGGGTCCTTGACCAGCGGGTTGTCGCGGATCTGCTGTCGCAGATGCTCTTCGTCCAGCAGATCCCAGCGCATCGGGCCGATCAGGCCCCAGGGGTTGCGAACCGTTGGGACGTAGATCGGGACGCCGCCCGAAATCAGCAGCGCGCCGTGATGAGCGGCCTTGTGGTTGTTGCGATCGAACAGCACGAGGTCGCCGTCGGTGACCAGGGCCCCGAGCACGACCTTGTTGGAGGTCGAGGTACCGTTGAGGACGAAATAGGTCTTCTCGGCGCCGAAGATCTGCGCGGCTTCCTTCTGCGCGCGCAGCGCCGGCCCCTCATGGGTCAGGAGATCGCCGAGATCGAGCACGGAATTGTCGAGATCGTCGCGGAACACGGCCTCGCCGAGATGCTCGACGAAGACCCGGCCGATCGGGCTGCGGCTATAGAACACGCCGCCATTGTGCCCGGGGCAGGTCCAGAGCTGGTTGCCTTCCTCGGCATAGTCGACCAGCGCGCCGAAGAATGGCGTCTTCAGTGTCTCGGCATATTGCTTCAGCCGGCTGACCAGGTTCTTGGCGATGAAGGCTGGAGTCTCTTCCGACAGGAACACGTAGCCGTCGATGAAATCGAGCACCTCGACCGGCAGATCCTCGAACCGCTTGCGGCGGATCAGGAGGATGATCGGGAAGTCCAGTCCGCGACGGCGCATCAGGTTGATCAGCGACGCCGTCTTGCCTTCCAGGCCCTTCTTGCCCCAATCGACGACCATGCAGCCGATCGCGGCATCCGTCTGCACGGCGATCTCGGCGTCCTCCAGCTTGCGGGCGCGCACCACCTCGAAGCCCGAGCGCTGGATCTCCTCGATGATCTGGTTGAAGCGGAGCCCCGCAAGGTCGTCGGTCTCGAACACGGGCGCGGCGAACAGGAAGGTGAAGCGGCGGAAGTATTCCATGAGAGTCTTTCGGGCTGGGTGGGCAGCCACCTGTCGTCACGTTCGATGACGCTTCGATGACAATAGGGCGCCTCACGGAGCTTGTCTCGGCCGCCTCGCAGTGGCAATCGTCCCGAACCCGAGTGACGCTGAAAGGATCCGTGGTGCTTCCCGAATGGATCAGCCTTGATTGTGTGGCGCCGTCCGAGCTCCATCGGCAGGCAGCGCTGGAACGCCAGGCCCAGTTGACCAAGCCGTTTGGCGCCCTTGGGCGATTGGAGCAGGTGGCGGTCGATCTAGCCGCGCTGCAGGCGTCGGAACGTCCAGGGGCCGACCGGGTGCCGGTGGTGCTGTTCGCAGGCGACCACGGCATCGCGGCGCGGGGGGTCTCGGCCTATCCGCCCGAAGTCACGGTCCAGATGCTTCACAACTTCGCCCGCGGCGGTGCGGCGATTTCGGTGCTGTCGCGCAGCCTCGGCTGTCCGCTGGAGGTGGTCGACGTCGGCACGCTGGCGAGCGAGCCGGTGCCCGGCGTGGTCGTCGACAAGCCGCGGCGCGGCACGCGCGACTTCAGCACCGAGGCGGCGCTGACGCTGGAGGAGGTCGCGTTTGCGGCCGAAGCCGGACGGCGCGCGGTGGTGCGGCAGGCCGATCACGCGCCGCAACTCGTGATCTTCGGCGAGATGGGGATCGGCAACACGACATCGGCGGCAGCGATTGCCGCCGCGCTGCTGTCATGCGCGCCCGCGGACATCGTCGGCAGCGGCACCGGGCTCGACGCCGACGGACGGGCCAGGAAGGCTGCGGCGATTGCCGATGCGTTGGGGCGACACGGGCTCACGGCGGGAGCGGCCGTCGCGGACGTCCTGGTCGCCGTCGGCGGTTTCGAGATCATTGCGATGGCCGGCGCGATCGTCGCCGCCGCGCAGCGGCGCTGGCCGGTGCTGGTCGACGGCTTCATCGTTTCTGTCGCGGCGCTGGTCGCCGTCCGCCTCAATCCCTCCTGCCGGCCTTGGCTGCTGTTCTCGCATCGCTCGGCCGAGCGCGGCCACGCCATCGTGCTCGACGCCCTCGGTGCCCGTCCCCTGATCGACCTCGATCTGCGGCTCGGCGAAGCCTCCGGCGCCGCCACTGCGCTGCCGATCATCCGGCTGGCCTGTGCGCTCCACGGGGGCATGGCCACCTTTGCGGAGGCCGCGGTCTCGGGAGCCAAGTCCTGATGCGGATCGATCTGCTGCGGCACGGGACGACAGGACGGGACGGCTATCTCGACGGCCGCACCGACCCACCGCTCAGCGAGCCCGGCTGGGATCAATTCCGGCTGCAGACGCAAAGCCGGATCTGGCACAGTGTCGTGAGTTCGCCGTTGGCGCGCGCACGTGCGGCAGCGGAGGATTATGCCCGGCAGACCAACTGTGCGCTGGACATCGATGCGGATTGGAGCGAGCTCGATTTCGGACGCTGGGACGGAAGAAGCCGCCGTGACATCGCTGCCGAGCGGGGAGGGGAAGCCGCGCTCCACGCCTTCCACGCTGATCCCGCGGTCCGGGCGCCGAACGGTGAGAGCTGGGCCGATCTGCAGGCGCGGGTATCGCGCGCGACTCGTCGCATTCTTGCCAGGTCCGGGCCTGCGCCGGTTTTGGTGGTGGCGCATGGCGGCGCCATACGCGCAGCGCTCTCGCATCTGCTCGGCTGGCCGCTGCACCAGCTGTGGAGCTTACGCATTCGCCCTGGTACGCGGATCACGCTCGAAGCCGGGCAGGGCGATGATGGTGTACCTTGGGGCGAAATCGTCGAGATCATCCAGCCATGATGCTTCGTGAATTCTGGATCGCATTGCAATTCCTGACACGGCTGCCGACACCGCGGGTCGCTGAGTTACGACCGGACGATCTGGCGCGGGCGTCGGTCTGGTTTCCGGCAGCCGGACTGGTGATTGGCGCCTGTCTGGCGCTGGTCGCCCGCCTTTTTCATGATGCCGATCCGTGGATCGTCGCGCTGACCGTGCTGGTCGCCTGGATCGGGATCACCGGCGCGTTGCATCTCGATGGGCTCGGCGACGTCGCCGATGCGTTCGGCGCCTCGCATGGCAAGCCGGAGCGCTTCATCGCCGTGCTTGGCGATCCCCACGCCGGCAGCTTCGCTGTCGTCGCGATATCCCTGCAGATCGCCGCGAAGCTGGTGCTGATCGCCGAGCTGGCGACGGGGCCGACGGCCTGGGCGCTCGTGCTGATCCCGGCCTGGGCGCGCTGGGGAACGCTGGTGTGCAACAAGACGCTGCTTTCGCTGAAGCCGGGGCTGGGGGCGAGCATCTCCAACAGCGTCGGCTGGAACGTCATCGTCGCCTGGGGCGGCGGACTCGCGATCGGTGCGCTCGCCGGCGCGGTACCGACGCTGGTTGCGATTGGTCTCGTTCCGGCGGTCGCGTTCTACTGGCAATGGCGGCTCGGCGGCATCACCGGCGATTGCCATGGCGCCAGCATCGAGGTCACGGAAACGCTGCTGCTTGCCGCCTGCGTGCTCGGTTAGAAGGCATCGCCGAGCGCCGGCGCCAGCCGGTGCCACTCGGACGCATTGCCCGGCAGGCCGAAGCGCAGCCAGCTCGGCTGAGCCGGAAAGCGCCGGACGTGGATGCCGTGCCGGGCGAGCCGCTCGGCGATGTCAGGCGCGTTCGGCGATGTGATCAGCCTGAACAGCGGCGTGCCGCCGATGACCGCGCAGCCGGCCTTGCTCAGAAGATCGTCGATGCGCTGACAGTCGTTCGCCAGCCGCGCGCGTGTCTGCTCCAGCCAAGCAGCGTCGGCCAAGGCCGTCGTTCCGATCGCGAGCGCAGGTCCGGATACGGCCCAAGGCCCGAGCTCGTCGCGGAGTCGGCGGACGACGTCAGCGGAGCCGATCGCGAAACCGAGGCGGACGCCGGCAAGGCCGTAGGTCTTGCCGAACGAGCGCAGCACGATCGTCGCCGGCGGCAGGTCGGCTGCGAGGCTGGCGTCGGCGGGACAAAGATCGATGAATGCTTCGTCGACGATCAGCAGGCCGTCGCGCCGGCGCAAGGTCGCGGCCAATCCGACCAGCACATCGCGGGGCAGCAGGCGGCCGGTGGGATTGTTGGGATTCACGACGACGGCAACATCAGCATCGGCGAGCGCATCGACATCATCGACCAGACCGACGCGATGCCCACAGCGGCGCCAGCACAGCGCATGCTCCTCGTAGGTCGGGGCGAGCACGGCAACCCTCGAGCGTGGGCGCAGCCGCGGCAGGATCTGCAACAGCGCCTGCGTGCCGGGCGCGATAACGATCATTTCGGGCCCCGCCACGCCATAGCGCGCAGCAGCCGCTGCGCGCAGCGCGTCGTCTTCGGCTTGGGCCGGCAAGCGCGCCCAACTTGCGGGCGGAATGGTCGGCACCGGGTAGGCGACGGGATTGATGCCGGTCGACAGATCGATCCACGGCCGCGGCGCATCCGGGTAGCGACGGCTGATCGCAGCGAGATCGCCGCCGTGAAGGATCGCTTCCGGCTGGTCCGCGCCCGTGCTAGTCGCTCTGTCGTCCATGTCTGTCCTTCAGCGGAGATCGATGTTCGTCTCTCTCGCGCTCACGGCGCTGCTCGTCGAGGCGGCGGTCGGTTATCCCCAGGTCCTGGTGCGGCGGATCGGCCATCCCGTGATGTGGATGGGTGCGCTGATAGCATGGGCGGACCGCCGCTGGAACGGGGCAGGAGACGGCTTTGCCGCGCGACGAGCCCGCGGCGTCGGGCTCGTCTGTCTGCTCGTGGCCGGCATGATGACCATCGGCCTCGCCGCAGCATGGGTGATGCAGGCGGCCGTGGGCGAGCCGGTCGCAACGATCATCCTTGGTGTGGCGGCAAGCAGCCTGCTGGCCCAGCGCAGTCTCGACACGCATGTCGCCGCGGTTGCAGAGGGACTGGAGCAGGAGGGGCTCGAGGGCGGCCGCCGAGCCGTCTCGATGATCGTCGGCCGCGATCCCGATCGGCTGGATGAAGCAGGCGTTGCGCGGGCCGCGATCGAGAGCCTGGCAGAAAACTTCTCCGATGGCGTCGTCGCGCCCGTGTTCTGGCTCGTCGTCGGCGGGCTGCCGGGCATCCTGATCTACAAGGCTCTCAACACCGCGGACAGCATGATCGGTCATCTCTCGGACCGGCACCGCGCGTTCGGCTGGGCGGCGGCGCGGCTCGACGATCTCGTCAACTTGCCGGCCTCGCGCCTGTCCGCGCTGTGGATCGCAGCCGCTGCGGCCTGCATCCCGAGCGCCTCGGCTTCGGCCGCGGTGCGAGCCGTTGCACGTGATGCGTCGAAGCATCGTTCGCCCAATGCCGGCTGGCCGGAAGCGGCGATGGCCGGTGCGCTCGGACTGCGCCTGGCGGGGCCGCGCGTCTATCACGGCCATCTGGTCACCGATGCCTGGATGGGCGACGGGCGCGCCGATCTCGACGCGTCCGACATCCGGCAGGCCTTGCGGCTGTATCGGCTGGCCTGTCTGGTTCAGGCCCTGGTCGTCGCAGGACTCGTCCTGGTCAGGATCCTGTAGCCGCCACGGGCGGCGCGGGCTTGCTCGCCAATGCCAGGATACGGTCCACGTCGACGTAGCGCTCGAGATGCGCCGCGAGTGCATCCAACGTCGTGTCCACATCGGTCTCATAGGCTAAGCCGCTTGTCGTTGCGCCGAGGCTGCGCAGCCAATGGGCGCGCAGGCCATCATCGGCGAACAGGCCATGCACATAGCAGCCGGTAACCAGGCCGTTCGCTGCGATGGCGCCATCGCGACGGCCGTCGGAGAAGGTCAGGAAGGGGCTCTGTGTCGCCGGTCCGTCAGTGCGGCCGATATGCATCTCGTAACCGCGGAACGACAGCTGATCTTCCGTCAGCGTGCCCTGGACCTCGCGCAACGCCTTGTCATCGGTCAATGTCGTTTCGACGTCGAGCAGGCCAAGTCCCGCGACGGACTCGGGCGTGCCCTCGTGTCCGTCGGGGTCGCAGATCACGTGCCCCAGCATCTGATAGCCGCCGCAGATGCCGAGCACGCGGCCGCCGCGGCGCAGATGCGCGATAAGATCGATGTCCCAGCCGACTTCACGCAAGGCGGCGAGATCGGCAATCGTGGCCTTCGAGCCCGGCAGGATCACCATCGATGCGTCGCCGGGAATGGGTTTGCCCGGCCGCAGGAACTGCAGATCGATTCCGTCCTCCAGCCGTAACGGATCGAACTCGTCGAAATTGGAGATGCGCGGGTAGGCGAGGATGATGACCTTCGGCCGTTGTCCTCCCGATGATCCGCGTTCAGCCAGGCCAAGCGCATCCTCCGCTGGCAGGCGGCGCGCATTCGAAAAATGCGGAATGAGCCCGAGCGATGTCCACCCCGTCCGCTGCGCGATCTCGTTCATGCCCGACGCAAACAAGGCCGGATCGCCGCGAAACTTGTTGACGAGGAAACCTGCCACGCGCGCGGCATCGTCCGGCGGGATCACAGTCCTGGTGCCGACCAGGCTCGCAATCACGCCGCCCCGATCGATATCGCCGATCAGCACCACCGGAATCTGCGTCGCTTGCGCAAAACCCATGTTGGCGATGTCGCCCGCGCGCAGGTTGATCTCGGAGGCGGAGCCTGCGCCTTCGACCAGCACGATGTCGGCATCCGCTGCGAGGTGATGGAAGCTGTCGAGCACGGCCGCCATCAGTTGCGGCTTCATCGCCTGATAGGCGGATGCCTTGGCGTTGCCGATGACGCGACCCTGGACCACGACCTGCGACCCGATCTCGCTCTGCGGCTTCAGCAGCACCGGGTTCATGTGCACGGTCGTCGGCCGCCGCGCCGCGCGCGCCTGCAGCGCCTGGGCACGGCCGATCTCGCCGCCGTCAGCGGTGACGGCGGCGTTGTTCGACATGTTCTGCGGCTTGAACGGCGCCACCTTGAGGCCGCGCAATGTCAGCGCGCGCGCGAGCCCCGCGACGATCAGCGATTTGCCGACGTCGGAGCCGGTGCCCTGGAACATGATGGCGCGCGCGCTCATGAGCTCAGTACTCGATGCCTTCCTGCGCCTTCACGCCGGCTGCGAAGTGATGCTTCACGAGGTTCATCTCGGTGACGAGATCGGCGGCCTCGATCAGCTCCGGCTTGGCGTTGCGCCCGGTGACCACCACGTGCAGATCGGGACGGCGCGCGGCGAGCGTGGCGACGATATCTGCGATATCAAGGTGATCATAGCGCAGCGCGATGTTGAGCTCGTCGAGAACGAGCAGCCGGATCGAAGGATCCGCCAGCAATTCCCGAGCCTTCGTCCAGGCGCGCTCGGCCGCGGCGACGTCGCGCGCGCGATCTTGCGTCTCCCACGTAAAGCCTTCGCCGAGCGTGTGCCACGACACCTGGTCGCCGAACCGCTCGATCGCCTTGCGCTCGCCGGTTTCCCACGCGCCCTTGCCGAACTGCACGACGCCGATGCGAAAACCGCGGCCGAGTGCGCGCAGCATCAGGCCCCAGGCCGCCGTCGATTTGCCCTTGCCCTTGCCGGTGTGAACGATCAGCAGGCCCTTCTCGACGGTCTTGGAGGCGACCTCGGCATCCTGCACCGCCTTGCGGTTCTCCATCTTCGCCTTGTGGCGTGAATCGTCGGCGCTTTCGGTCATCGGCATGTCCTTCCCGTTACTTCAATGTCAGCGGCAGGCCGGCCGCCATCAGGATCACGCGATCCGCGACGGCCGCGACGTTCTGGTTCAGCCGTCCCTGCGCATCACGGAAGGCGCGGGCAAGCGCATTGTCCGGCACGATGCCGAGTCCGACTTCGTTGGACACGGCCACGATCGGGCCACGCGCGTTCCTGAGCGCGTCGATCAACTCGGCTGATCTTGCCGCCACGTTCATGTCGGCGAGCATCACATTGCTGAGCCACAGCGTCAGGCAATCGATCAGCATCGGCGCGCTCGAATTTGCCCGTGCACGGACCAGGCCTGCAAGATCATGCGTGGTCTCCAACGTCTGCCATCCCTCGGTGCGGCGCGCTTTGTGCTGCGCGATTCGGTCCTTCATCTCATCGTCGAACGCCTGCGCGGTCGCAACATAGGTCCAAGGTGCGGGAAGGGCGGTCACGAGCGCCTCTGCATGGCGGCTCTTGCCGGAGCGCGCGCCGCCGAGCACCAGGGTGAGGCGCGGCAGGGCGGGATGCGGGCGGGCGGGGACCATGGGGGACGATTCCGATTGACGGGCTTTGGCGCGACCCGTATCTAACAGATGACGGTTCTCCGAAAGGAGAGATTTAGGGAACACGGTGCGGGTTCTTGACCCAAGGCCGTGGCTGCCCCCGCAACTGTAATCGGCGAGTGTGAGGCCAAAGCACCACTGGGAAACCGGGAAGGTGGCTTCATGCGGTGACCCGAGAGCCAGGAGACCTGCCGTCGACATTGCTGTTGGCCGACCCGTCGCGCGGGGAGTCGCGATGCTGGTTCTGATCCCGCCGGGATGGGTGGGATGCCGTCGGATGCAGCGCATCGTCCGGTCCTCTGGGGAGCCGGCAAGCGACGGAGACGGCCATGAAGTTGACCCGTACCACCACCTTTGCAGCCGCGAGCCTGGTGCTGCTCGCCGCCGATCCCGCCTTCGCGCATCACATGATGGGGGGCAAGCTGCCGCAGACGTTTGCGCAGGGCCTGCTGTCCGGCCTCGGCCATCCTGTCATCGGAATCGACCACCTGGCCGCGATCGTGGGCGCGGGCATCGTTGCAGCGCTTCTGGGCCGCGGCTTCGCGCCGGTGCTCGCCTTCACCACAGCGATGATCGCGGGCGTCGGCCTTCATGTGGCCAAGGCCAACATCCCGGCTGCCGAGCTGCTGGTCGGCCTGACCACCGTCGTGGTCGGTCTGGTGGTGGTGATGCGTGGCGGTTTCGGCGTGCTGCCCGTCGCCGGCCTGTTCGCCGTGACCGGCCTCGTCCATGGATATGCGCTGGGTGAATCGATCGTTGGGGCCGAGAACACCCCGCTCGGGGCCTATCTCGTCGGTCTGCTCGTGATCCAGACCCTCATCGCCGCCGGCGCGTTCCTCGGCACCAGGCTGCTGTCGGCGAAGGCCAAAGCGGCCGCACCGCTGGCGCTGCGGCTCGCGGGCGCTGCCATCGTGCTGGTGGGCGGCGTCGCCGCGGCGACCGCAGCCGGCGTGATCGGCTGATTGATGTCCGCATCGGAGATTGGTGAGACGACGCTGTTCGTCTGTGTCACCTGCCGCACGCAGGTGACGGAAGCTGCGCCGCCTGATCAGCCGCGGGCCGGAGCCCGTCTGCTCGCCGCGATCGAGACGTTGCCGACCGCGCAGCGCGCCGGTGTCACCGTGGTCGGCGTCGAGTGCCTGTCGAACTGCAATCGTGCGTGCACGGTTGCGGTGACGGCGCCGGGCAAATGGACCTATGTGCTCGGCGCGCTCGATCCGGATCTGCATGTTCAGGATGTGCTGACATTCGCGCAGCTGCATCAGCGCCATGACGCCGGCCTGCCGGCCTGGCGCGAGCGTCCCGAATACATCCGCAAGAACACCGTTGCGCGCGTTCCCGCGCTGTCAGCACCACGCTGAAACGAGAGATCGTATCGCCATGACGAAGTCGTTCGCCAAGACGCCTTGCACCATCGTCACCGGTTTCCTCGGCGCCGGCAAGACCACGCTGGTGCGCAACCTGATCGAGACCGCGAACGGTCGCCGGCTCGCCATCATCGTCAACGAGTTCGGCGATGTCGGCATCGACGGCGACATCCTGAAAGGCTGCGGCGTGCCGGACTGTCCGGAGGATCGCATCGTCGAGCTGTCGAACGGCTGTCTGTGCTGCACCGTTGCCGATGATTTCGTGCCCGCGCTCAGGAGCCTGCTGGATCAGAAGGAGCCGCCCGAGCATATCGTGATCGAGACCTCGGGGCTCGCGCTGCCGAAGCCGCTGGTGCAGGCCTTCAACTGGCCGGAGATCGCGACGCGCGTCACCGTCGACGGTGTGGTGGCGGTCGTCGACGGCCCGGCGGTGGTCGCGGGACGCTTCGCCGACGATCCCGAAGCGCTCGCCGCGCAGCGCGCCAGTGATGCTTCACTCGATCACGACAACCCGCTGGAGGAGGTCTACGAGGACCAGCTGCTGTGCGCCGATCTCGTTGTGATGAACAAGAGCGACCTGATGAGCGAGGAGCAGCGCAAGGATGTCGCGGCCGAGATCACGGCGAAGGTGCAGCGTGCCGTCAAGGTGATCGCGACGGAGCACGGCAGGCTGTCGGCTTCAATTCTGCTCGGGCTCGGTGCCGCAGCGGAGGACGATCTCGCGGCCCGACCGTCACATCACGACAACGAGGCCGAGCACGACCACGACGATTTCGAGAGTTTCGTGCTCGACGTTCCGGCGCAGGCTTCGCCCGATGCGCTCGTCGACCGCATCGCGGCCGCCGTCGACGCGCATGACGTATTGCGCGTGAAGGGGTTCGTGGAAGTCGCCGGCAAGCCGCTGCGCCTCCTGGTGCAGGCCGTCGGCAACCGCATCCAGCATCAGTTCGAGCGCCCGTGGCGATCCGGCGAATCGCGGCAGGGGCGGCTGGTGATCATCGGCGAGCGCGGCCTCGATGCCGCCGCCATCCAGAGCCTGATCACAGGATAGGCGGGACCGATGCACCTGCTGGCGACAACGGGCGCGGATCTCGACGACCTCGAACAGGCCGTGGATCTTGCGCAGTCGCCGGCCGAAATCGTCGTGCTGTCGTTCTCGGATAGCGACTTGTCGGCATTGGCCGAGGCCTGGACCGCGTCGTCGGATGAGCTGCCGAGCCTGCGCCTCGCGAGCCTGAAACGGCTGAAGCATCCGATGTCGGTCGATCTCTATGTCGACCGCGTCGTGCTGGGCGCGCGCGCCGTCGTCGTGCGCTGTCTCGGCGGGCTCGACTATTGGCGCTACGGGCTGGAGCGCATCGCATCGGTCTGCCGCAGCCGCCACATCCTGTTCGCGGCACTGCCGGGTGATGATCGCGCCGACGAGAGGCTCGATGCGCTCTCGACCCTGCCGCAGGACGCGACCTCGCGTCTCTACGGCTATCTGCACGAGGGCGGCGTCGGCAATGCGCGCGAGGCCCTGCGCTATCTCGCGACGCTGCTCGGGCGCGACGCGCATTTTGCGGAGCCGGTCGCGATCGGTTCGATCGTCGGCTTCATGCCCGATCGCGGAGCCGTCGGCATCGATGATCTCTGCGGCCACGATGATGCGCGGCCCACCGCGTTGATCGTGTTCTACCGTGCGGGCCTGCTCGCCGCGGATACGGCAGGGATCGCGGACCTGATGCGGGCGCTCGAAGGTGAAGGGCTGGCGGCAGTCGCGGTCGCGGTGACCAGCCTGAAGGATCCCAATATCGGGGATGCACTGGCGCGACTCGTCCAGCGCCGGCGTCCTGCGATCATTTTGAACGCCACCGCGTTCTCGGCGCTGCGCGACGACGGCACCACGGTGCTCGACCTCGCGGACGCGCCGGTCTTGCAGATCATCCAGGCGCAGAGCACCGAAGAGGCCTGGGCCTCGTCGGCGCGCGGACTGTCGCCGACGGATCTGGCCATGAATGTCGTTCTGCCGGAGCTCGACGGCCGACTGTTGGCGCGCCCGATTGCGTTCAAGGGCGAAGCGCCCGCGGATGAGCGTCTGCAGTTCGGCACGATGCGCTATGTGCCCCGACACGACCGCATCGCTTACGTCGCCCGGCTCGCGGCGCGATGGGCGCGGCTGCGGGCGCTGCCGGCAAGCGAGCGGCGCGTGGCGCTGCTGCTCTCCGACTATCCGGCGCGCGGCGGGCGCCGCGGCTACGCTGTCGGTCTCGACACCAGCGAAAGCGCAGCCGCCATTGCGCGGCTGTTGGCGGAGGCGGGGTACGATATCGGCCGCGCAGCGCCGACCGCCGAAGATGTCGACGCGCTGCTGCGGGACGAGGCAGATGAGCTCGTCGTGCCGCTCGCGGCCTATCGGTGTGCTCTGGCGCTGTTGCCGGACGATCTGCAGCGTGCCTTGCATGACAATTGGGGAGAGGCGGAAGCCGACCCGGCGGTTCGAGATGGCGCCTTTCGTTTTTCGGTGCTGCACGCCGGACAACTATCGATCCTGCTACAGCCGGATCGTGGCAATCGCGCCGATCGCAAGTCTGGCTACCATGACACGAGCGTGCCTCCGCGGCACGCCTATGTCGCGCTCTATGCGCATCTGCGTGAGGCCGAGCGGATCGATGCGCTGATTCATCTCGGTGCGCATGGCACACTGGAATGGCTGCCGGGCAAGGCGCTGGCGCTGTCAAATGCGTGCTGGCCGGAGGCCGTGCTGGGTCCGCTGCCGGTGATCTATCCCTTCATCGTCAACAATCCCGGCGAAGCGATGCAGGCCAAGCGGCGGTTGTCGGCACTGACGCTCGGGCATCTGACGCCGCCGCTGTCGCAGGCCGGTCTGCACGGACCGTTGCTGGAGTTGGAGGGGCTGGTCGAGGAATATGCCGAGGCGGATGGCCTCGACAAACGCCGGCTCGGACTCCTTGAGGACGAGATTGTCGCGCGGGCCTGGCAGAGCGGCCTGGCCGCCGATTGCGGGCTCGACCGCGCAATGACCGGACGCGAGGCGATCGCACAGCTCGATGCGCAGCTCTGCGACATCAAGGAGCTCGCGGTGCGCGACCGCCTGCATGTGTTCGGGGAAGCGCCCGACACGGCGGCGACCGGCCTGCTTGCGGACGCGATCACGGCGGCCATGGGGCCGGCGGCCGCGACGGTCGATCGCGCCGACATCGCCGCACGGATCGCCGCGAGCGCTGCAGCCGAAGGTAGCGCGTTGCTCGCGGCACTCGACGGTCGCCGCGTCGCTGCCGGTCCCGCCGGCGCGCCGAGCCGCGGCCGGCTCGACGTGTTGCCCACGGGGCGCAATCTCACCGCGATCGACCCGCGTGCGATCCCGACCCGGACCGCCGCTGTGGTCGGCGTACGCGCGGCTGACGAGGTGATCCGGCGCTATTTGCAGGATCATGGTGACTACCCGCGCGCGCTCATGCTCGATCTCTGGGCGTCCGCATCGCTGCGCACGGGCGGTGACGATCTGGCCCAGGCCTTGGCTTATCTGGGCGTGCGGCCGCGCTGGGACCTGAACTCCAATCGTGTCACCGGCGTCGACGTACTGCCGTTGGCGATGCTCGACCGCCCGCGCATCGATGCGACGCTGCGGATCTCGGGGCTGTTTCGCGACCTGTTCGAAGCGCAGATCGCGCTGTTCGATCTCGCCGTGCAGAAAGTGGCGTCTCTCGACGAGGACGATGCCGACAATCCGCTGGCCGCGGCACGGCGGCGCGGCGAGAGCCTCGCGCGCGTGTTCGGCGGGGCGCCTGGCAGCTACGGTGCCGTTGCCGCCGACCTTGCGCTCGGAATGGACTGGACGAGCCGGTGGCAGCTCGGCGAGGCGTATCTCGAGAGCGCCGCTTATAGCTTTGGCGGGACGCATGACGGCGCGTCTGCTTCCGACACGTTCCGCGCCCGCGTCCGCAGTGCCGACGCCCTCGTGCATCCGCAGGACGATCGTGAGCGCGACCTGCTCGATGGCGAGGAGGCCGCCGACTTTGCCGGAGGCTTCGCAGCCGCTGCAGCGTCGCTCGGCGCGTCGCCGACGCTGCTGCATCTCGACACCAGCCGTCCGGAGGCGCCGGCGGCGCGGAGCTTCAGCGAGGAGATTGCCCGCGTGGTGCGCGGCCGTCTCACCAATCCGCGCTGGATTGCGGGAATGCTTGCGCATGGCTATCGCGGCGTCGCCGAGATCGCGCAGGGCGTCGACGCGCTCTACGCCTTTGCGGCCACCTCCGACACCGTTGCCGAGCACCTGTTCGATCTGGCGCATGGGGCGCTGCTGCGTGACGAGGCCGTGCTGGACGGCATGACCGCACGCAATCCCGCGGCCGTCGCCGCGATCGTGGCGCGATTCGAAGACGCGCTGCGACGGCAGCTGTGGGTGCCACGCCGAAATGCCGTCGCCGATGAGCTTGCGCATGCGCGCACGCGCCTGACGCAAGCGGAGAGCGCGTCATGACCGCCTCGGTCGAGATCAAGGGCTGGTGCCCGGGCGCGCGGCGGCCGATGCCGAGCGGCGACGGCCTCATCGTTCGTGTCCGGCCGCATGGCGGCGCGTTGCCGGTGTCGGCGCTGCGCGAGCTTGCCGAGGCCGCTCGGCGCTACGGCAACGGCCAGATCGACCTCACGCGCCGCGCCAATCTGCAAATACGTGGCGTATCGTCCGAGACGCTCGCGCCGCTGTGGGAGCTGATGGCATCGCTCGGCCTGCTCGATGACAGCGCCGAGCTCGAGGCCATCCGCAACATCGTCGTCAATCCGCTGGCGGGACTCGACCCGGCCGAATGGGTCGACATGCGTCCCGTCGCTGCCGAGCTGGAGACGCTGCTGGCCTCGGATCAGGCGCTCCATGCGCTGCCGCCCAAGTTCGGCTTTGCGCTGGATGGCGGCGGCAGGCTGCCGCTGACCGGGCTCGCCGCGGATATTCGTCTCGTCGCCTGTGGTGGCACCGAGGCAAGGCGGATCGCCGTCGGCATTGCCGGTTCGAACGACTATGTGTGGCTGGGAACGGCAGCCGTGACCGACGCGGCGTCGACGGCCGTTCACCTCGCGCGGCTGGTGCTGCAACACAGCCCGACGCGACGTTCCGCGACGTTGCAGCCGCAAGCGAGCGCTGCCATCCGCGCTGAACTGGGCCTCGATGTTTCAAACGCCGTCGCGACGGCGTCAGCAACCATTTCGCAGCGACGTTGCGGCATCATTGCCCTGACGGATCAAACCTGCGCCGTCGGTCTCGGCGTGCCATTCGGCCGCATCGATAGCGGCACGCTGGCGCGGCTTGCGGCCATGCTCGCGGCACACGATGTTGCCGAGGTCCGCCTGTCACCATGGCGTGCGCTGTATGTCGCCGCGGGCGCCGTGACCGCGGAGCAACTGGTGGCGGATGCCGCCCGGCTCGGCCTGGTCGTCGACGATGCCGATCCATTGATGCGCATCGACGCCTGCTCGGGCGCCGGCTGCTGTCCATCGACCGGACTGGCGACGCGACAGCATGCCCGCGTGCTCGCGGATGCGATGGCCCGGACCGGATTCAACGGCACGCTGCACGTCTCCGGCTGCGCCAAGGGCTGCGCACGCTCGGCAGCCGCGGACGTCGTGCTGGTCGGCGAGGGCGAAGGTTATCACATCGTCCGCAACGGCACGGTGAAGAGCGAATCCTGCGGCATGCTCGATCCCACTGAGACCGACGTCGACGGGCTGTTCGAAACGAAAGAAAAGGCCGATGTCTGAGCTGCGCGACTACATCAAGGACGGGGCGGAGATCTATCGCCGTTCGTTCGCGACCATCCGCGCCGAGGCCGATCTGTCGCGCTTCCACGGACTGGAAGAGAAGATCGCCGTGCGCATCATCCATGCCTGCGGCATGGTCGAGATCACCTCCGACATCGCCATGTCCGAACACTTCGCCGCCGAAGCGCGGGCGGCGCTCGATCGTGGCGCGCCAATCCTGTGCGACGCCAAGATGGTGGCGCAGGGGATCACGCGGGCGCGGCTGCCGGCGAGGAACGAGATCATCTGCACGCTCGATGCTCCCGCCGTGCCGGCGCTTGCGGAGCAGCTCGGCACGACGCGGTCCGCGGCAGCGCTGGAGCTGTGGCGGCCGCATCTCGGCGGCGCGCTGGTGGCGATCGGCAACGCGCCGACGTCGCTGTTTCATCTGCTCGACATGCTCGATCAGGGCGCGCCGCGACCGGCTGCGGTGATCGGAACGGCCGTTGGGTTCGTCGGAGCCCGGGAATCCAAGGAGGCGCTCGCGGTGGACGGCCGTGTGCCCTATCTGATCGTGAGGGGTCGCAAGGGCGGCAGCGCCATGGCGGTCGCGGCGGTGAATGCGATCGCGAGCGACGTCGAATGAGCCTGCTCGACACCATCGCGGGCTCGGCCGATCCGGGTACGCTGTACGGCATCGGCGTCGGTCCGGGCGACGTTCGCTATCTGACCTTGCGCGCCGCTGGTCTGGTTCGGTCCGTCGACGTGGTGGCGTTCTTTGCCAAGCGCGGCATGGAAGGCAACGCGCGACGGATCGTGGCGCCGTTGATGGAATCGGGCCGGCACGAGCTGCGGCTCGAATATCCGGTCACGGAGGAATTGCCCGTTGCCGACCTGTTCTATCAGTCCCAGATCGCCGACTTCTACCGACGTGCGTCGGACAGCATCACCGCGCATCTGGCGGCGGGGCGATCGGTCGGTCTGCTATCCGAAGGCGACCCGTTCTTCTACGGCTCGTTCATGCATATGTGGCGGCGGCTCGAGCGCGATCATCCGGTCGAGGTCGTCCCGGGCGTAACCGGCATGTCCGGCTGCTGGACCAAGGCCAATGTTCCAATCACCTGGGGCGACGACGTCCTCTCCGTGCTGCCGGGCACGCTGGGCGAGGACGTCCTGCATGACCGGCTGACGCGTTGTGAGGCCGCCGTCATCATGAAGGTCGGGCGCAACCTCACCAAGGTGAAGCGCGCGATCATCAGCGCCGGCTTGCTCGATCGCGCGCTCTATGTCGAGCGCGGCACGATGGAGGCGCAGCGTGTCGCGCCCCTGGCCGAGGTGGAGCTGGAGCGCGGCCCCTATTTCTCGATGATCCTGATCCCCGGACAGGGGCGACGGCTATGACGGGCACGCTGACCATCGTCGGCGTCGGCCCGGGGCGAGCCGAACTGATCACGCCGGCCGCCTCGGCCGCCATCGCTCGCGCGACCGATCTGATCGGTTATGGACCGTATCTCGACAGAGTGACCACGACGAGTCCGGGCCAGATCCGGCACGCCAGCGACAATCGCGTCGAGCTCGACCGCGCCCGCCACGCACTCGGGCTCGCAAGCGACGGCAAGCAGGTCGCGGTGGTGTCGGGCGGTGATCCCGGCGTCTTCGCGATGGCCGCAGCGGTGTTCGAAGCGGTCGAGGCGGGACCGGCGGCCTGGCGCGACCTCGACATCCGTGTCGAGCCTGGTGTCACGGCCATGCTGGCAGCCGCGGCCGAGGTCGGGGCGCCGCTCGGTGGCGACTTCTGTGCGATCTCGCTGTCTGACAATCTCAAGAGCTGGACGACCATCCGCCGCCGCCTGGAGGCGGCCGCTGCAGCTGATTTCGTCATCGCGCTGTATAATCCGCTGTCCAAGGCGCGCCCGCATCAGCTGGGCGAGGCGTTCGCGCTGCTGCGGCAGATCAAGCCGGCTTCGACTATCGTCATCCTGGTGCGGGCCGCGGGCAGTGGTGATGTCAGACAGATCATCACCACGCTGGGCGAGGTGGATCCCGACAGGGCGGACATGCGCACGCTCGTGCTGATCGGATCGACGGCCACGCGCCTGATCGCGCGCGGGCGCCAGCCGCCCTTCGTCTATACGCTGCGTCGTGAAGTCGAGGGCGGCGCATGAGCGAGCTGCGCCTCCAGCCACAGCAACGCGGCCCGCGCGCCGTCCAGCGCGACGCCATGCGGCTTCACGGGGCGGGTGATCATCACCACCGGAATCGCGAGCCGTCGCGCGGCTGCGATCTTCGGGTAGGTCGCGGCTCCGCCGGAGTTTTTCGACACCACGAAGGCGATGCGCTCCTGGATCAGAAAGGCTTCCTCTGTCGGCTCGTCGAACGGCCCCCGATCATGGACGAAGCGAATGTCGGAGGGCAGCAGGACGTCACCAGGCGGATCGATGGTTCGGGCGACATAGTGATGCTGCGGGGCTGCCCCGAAGGCTGCGAGCTCCAGGCGACCAAGGCTGAGGAACACACGCGCCGGATCGGCTCCGAGCGCCGAAGCCGCGTCGTCGGCACTGTCGACCTCGATCCAGCGGTCGCCGGCCTGACGTTGCCAGGCCGCGCGCCGGATCGACGCCAGCGGCACCGACAGCGCATGGCAGGCTGCGACGGCATGGCGCGAGATCTGGTCGGCGTAGGGATGCGTGGCATCGATGACGGCGTCGATCGCATGATCCCGCAGCCAGGCTTCCAGTCCGGCGATGCCGCCGAAGCCGCCGATGCGCGTCGGCAGCGGCTGCGGTTTGGGCGAAGCGGTGCGGCCGGCGAGCGAGAGCGTCGCTGCGAACCGGTCGTCGCCGGCGAGCAGCTTCGCCAGCTCCGAAGCCTCGGTCGTCCCGCCGAGAATGAGGATGCGCATGCGGGGCAGGGTCCATGGTGAACTCGGCCGCAACTTGCAACGCGCAGCGCTGGCTGTCCATCGTCGGGATTGGCGAGGACGGCGTTGACGGCCTCTCGACGCCTGCGCGACGTCTCATTGCGCAGGCGGCCCTCGTGGTCGGCGGCACCCGTCATCTCGAGCTTGCAGCGCCGCTGATTGCGGGCGAACGGCTGGCCTGGCCCAGCCCGCTGAAGCTTGCGTTCGATCAGATCGCGGCGCGACGGGGAGAGCCCGTCGTGGTTCTCGCAAGCGGCGATCCTTTCAACTACGGCGTCGGCAAGCAGCTCATGCAGCGTTTCGCGTCCGCCGAGATGCTGTGCGTCCCGCAGCCCTCGGCCTTCAGCCTCGCGGCGGCGCGGCTCGGCTGGCCGCTGCAGGACGTGGCGCAGGTGACGTTGCACGGCCGCGCGCTCGAAGGGATCATCCGCCATCTTGCGCCGGGGGCGCGCATTCTGGCGCTGGCCTGGGATGGATCCACCGCCCCAAGGCTCGCCGCGCTGCTGACCTCACGCCGCATGGGACGCTCGCGCCTGACGGTGCTGGAAGCGATCGGCGGCGCGCACGAACGGGTGCGAAGCGCGCTGGCTGACGCGTTCGATCTTTCCGATATCCATCCGTTGACCACGATCGCGATCGAGGTTGACGCAGAGGTTGATGCGCCCGTGATCCCGCTGACCGCCGGTCTTGCCGATGACCTATTCGAGCATGACGGCCAGTTGACCAAGCGCGAGGTCCGCGCCGTGACGTTGTCGGCCCTGGCGCCACGTCCAGGCGAACTGCTGTGGGACGTCGGGCTGGGCTCGGGTTCGGTGGCAATCGAGTGGCTGCTGCGTCATGGCTCGTTGCGCGTGATCGGCATCGAGGCGCGGCAGGACCGGGCCGACCGGGCGATGCGCAACGCGCTGGCGCTCGGCGCTCCCGAGCTGAAGCTGGTGATGGGGCGCGCGCCGGCGGTGCTGGCGGATCTCGAGACGCCGGATGCGGTCTTCATCGGCGGCGGCATTTCGGAAGCGGGGGTGTTCGAAGCCGTCTGGTCGCGGCTGAAACCCGGCGGCCGCCTCGTCGCCAACGTGGTGTCGCTCGAAGGCGAGGCGCGGCTGATCGAGTTGTTCGGCAAGCATGGCGGTGAACTGATCCGCATCGCCGTTTCGCGGATCGAACCGGTCGGTCGCATGCATGGCTGGCGGCAGGCCATGCCGATCACGCAGTGGCGGGTGACGAAGCCATGATCGCGCTCGGGATTGGCTGCCGCCGTGCCGCCAGCGTCGCAGACATCGAGGCGGTGATTGCACATGCGCTCTCGCTTGCGCGCCTCGCACCCGCGGACGTGGCGGTGCTCGCCACTGCGGCCGACAAGGTCAGCGAGCCTGGCGTGATCTGCGCCGCGCAGCGGCTTGGCCGTCCGCTGCTCGGAATTGCCTCTGCAGCGATGACGGCTGTCGCCGACCGCGCGATCACGCGAAGCGATCGCGTGAGGCGCTTGAAGGGTGTACCTTCGGTGGCCGAGACGGCCGCGCTGGCTGCCGCCGGCGCGAATGCCCGGCTGATCCTCGCGCGCGTCGCAAACGCCGCGGCGACCTGCGCGCTGGCGGAGGGCGAGGCTGTCACCGATGCGGAGCCTGCGCCATGACGGTGCACTTCATCGGCGCCGGTCCCGGTGCCGCCGACCTGATCACCTTGCGTGGTCGCGACCTGATCGCGCGCTGCCCGGTGTGTCTCTATGCGGGCTCGCTGGTTCCTCAGGCGCTGCTCGATCATTGTCCGCCCGGTGCGCGTATCGTCGATACCGCACCGATGTCGCTCGACGAGATCGTGGCCGAGATCGAGCGTGCCACGCTCGCGGGCGAAGATGTGGCGCGGCTGCATTCCGGCGATCTCTCGATCTGGAGCGCGCTCGGCGAACAGCTGCGGCGCCTCGACGCGTTGAGGATACCCTACACGATCACACCCGGCGTGCCGTCGTTCGCGGCGGCGGCGGCCGCGCTCGGTCGCGAGCTGACCTTGCCGGGACTCGCACAATCGGTGGTGCTCACGCGTACCTCCGGCCGCGCTTCGGCCATGCCCGAGACGGAACAGCTCTCGCTGTTCGCGCAGTCGCGCGCCACGCTCGCCATCCATCTCTCGATCCACGTTCTCGATAAAGTCGTCGAGGAGCTGCGGCCGCACTACGGCGACGACTGTCCGGTGGCGATCGTCTATCGCGCGAGCTGGCCGGATCAGTTGATCCTGACCGGCACGCTGGCGACGATCGTCGGGCAGATCACGACTTCCGCCGTGGAGCGGACCGCGCTGATCCTGGTGGGCCGCGCGCTCGCAGCTGAGGATTTTCGCAATAGCGCGCTGTATGATGCCGATTATCAGCGACGCTTCCGCGGGAGGGGCGAATGAGCCGGCCCGTAACTCTGTCCGACGAGCCGGCCATCGCGGTCGAACACGGCGACATCGAGCGCAATGTCGTTGTCGCTCAGCGCACGCCGCGCCGTCTGCCAGGCGGCGTGCGCGACGACCTCGCCGGCCGGAAATCCGAGCCGCTCGGCCTCCTGAAGCACCTGCAGCGCGGTGTTGGCGGTGCGCGCGGTCGTGACCAACGCGTCCGGCGCGCCGGCGTCATGCAACGTGTTCGCGAGCCAGCCGAGATCGACTTCGCCGGCGCGCGAATGCAGGTCGAGCAGGCCCTGGCCGAGCTTGGTCATCTTGGCGAAGCCGCCGGCCACGGTGATGCGGGCCACCGGATGCCGGCGCAGATATTTCAGCATGCCGCCGGCGAAATCGCCCATGTCGATCAGCGCCGTCTCCGGCAGGCTGTGGAGCTGCTGCACGGCCTTCTCCGACGTGCTTCCCGTCGCGCCGGCGATGTGCGGCAGGCCGGCGGCGCGCGCGACGTCGATGCCACGATAAATGGAGTGGATCCAGGCGGCGCAACTGAACGGCACGACGATTCCCGTGGTGCCGAGGATCGACAGGCCGCCGACGATGCCGAGGCGCGGGTTCAGCGTCTTCTTGGCAAGCTCCTCGCCGCCAGGAATGGAGATCTCGATGATGACGTCGCCCGTCGCGCCGAGCGCTGCGGCGGCTTCGCCGATCGCCGCCGCGATCATCTCCCGCGGCACCGGATTGATCGCAGGTTCTCCCGGCGGCAGCGGCAACCCCGGGCGCGTCACGGTGCCGACGCCCGGACCTGCGCGGAACGTCATGCCGGAGTTGTCTGCACCGCGCCGCAGAGTCGCTTTGACCAGCGCACCGTGCGTGACGTCAGGATCGTCGCCGGCGTCCTTGATGACGCCGGCGGTTGCCTTCGCGCCGTCGGCCTCGTGCATCGCGACCGCAAAGCCGACACGACGTCCGCCGGGCAGGGCGATCTCGACCATGGCAGGACAGTTGCCCGTGATCAGCAGCTCGTAGGCGGCGCGCGCCGCGGCCGTGGCGCAGCTGCCGGTCGTCCAGCCACGCTTCAGCGGTCGGTTCGGCGGATCCGCGGTTTCCATCATGTCCGTTCGCATAGCACGTTTTGCCATGCCTCGGCGGCGTTGCGGCCATGACCAGGGTGGCGCCCAGCGGGATCATCATCGCCGCGCCGCGTTCGGGCGCCGGCAAGACGACGGTGACGCTCGGACTGCTGCGTGCCCTCAGCCGGCGCGGCACGCGCGTGCAACCCTTCAAATGTGGCCCCGACTATATCGATCTCGCCTTTCACACGGTTGCGGCAGGACGGACGAGCTACAATCTCGACAGCTGGGCGATGTCGGCGCCGCAACTGCTGGGGCTTGTCCGCGACGTTGCCGCCGACGCCGATATCGCCATCGTCGAGGGCGTCATGGGCCTGTTCGATGGCGCGTCGCATCCCGGACGCGCGGGCAGCGGCTCGGCCGCGGGTCTCGCAGCCCTGACCGGCTGGCCGGTGGTGCTCGTTCTCGATGTGAGTGGGCAGACCGAGACGGCCGCTGCCGTCGCGCTCGGCTGCGCGCGTTTTCGCGACGATGTTCACGTGGCCGGCGTGATCCTCAATCGGGTCGCGAGCGAGCGGCATAGGGCGCTCATCGAGCCGGCGTTCGCGACCATCGGAATCAGGCTGCTCGGCGCGCTGGCGCGGGACGCGCAATTGACATTTCCCGAACGTCATCTCGGACTGGTCCAGGCCCAGGAGATCACGGCCCTCGAAGCCCATCTCGAGCGTCTCGCGGCAAGCGTCTCCGGAGCCGTCGATCTCGAGGCGCTGCTGGGTCTCGCGAATCCGATCCGCTCTACCGATCTCGCTGCGCAGACATCTGGCCCTGGCATCAAACCGCCCGGACAGCGCATTGCGCTTGCCGCAGATGCGGCCTTCTCGTTCAGTTATCCGCATCTCCTGCGGCACTGGCGCGCTCAGGGCGCGGAGGCCATCCCGTTTTCGCCGTTGAACGACGAGGCTCCAGATCCCGCAGCCGACGCGGTCTGGCTGCCAGGCGGCTATCCCGAATTGCATGCGGGACGGTTGGCCTCGGCGCGGTCGTTCCTCGATGCGCTGCGCGCGATGGCCTTGCGCGGCGTGCCGATCCACGGCGAGTGCGGTGGCTACATGACACTGGGGGCGGGACTCGAAGATGCCCACGGTGTCCGGCATGCGATGGCGGGGCTGCTGTCGCTGGAAACCTCGTTCGCACGACGCCGCTTGCATCTCGGCTACCGTCAAGCGACCCTATTGGCCGATTGCAGCCTCGGCCGAAGGGGCGCCGTCGTTCACGGTCACGAATTCCACTATGCAACCATCCTGAGCGAGGCAGACGATCCGCTGATCGCGTGCCGCGATGCGTCGGGCGGCGTCGTCGCCGAGCGCGGCGCCCGGCGCGGGTCGGTGACCGGATCGTTCCTGCACGTCCTGAGCGGGGAGGGCGCATGAGCGAGCCAGGCCGAAGCCCTCCGCAGTTCGACGCGACATTCCGGCAGCGCTTTGCCGAGCTGGTGCGCTGGCGTCGCGACGTCCGCCGTTTCCGCGCCGATCCGGTCTCCCCAGAGCTGATCGAACAGTTGCTCGCGCTCGCGTCCCATGCGCCATCGGTTGGCTTCTGCCAGCCTTGGCGATTCGTGCTCGTCGAGAGCCCCGAACGTCGCGCGACGGTCATCGAGAACTTCGAGCGCGCGAACCAGGCCGCGCTCGCCGGTTATGATGGAGAGCGACGCGCGCTCTATGCGAGTCTCAAACTGGAAGGCTTGACGCAGGCGCCGATCCATCTCGCCGTCTGTGCCGACGAGGGCGCTGCCACCGGTCATCGGCTCGGCCGCGCCACGATGCCGGAAACGCTCCGCTACTCGGTGGTGGCGGCGATCCAGACGTTCTGGCTGGCGGCGCGCGCCGAAGGTCTCGGCGTGGGCTGGGTGTCGATCCTGGACCCGGCGGCTGTCTGTCGCGAACTCGCGTTGCCGTCCGACTGGAGCCTGATTGCGTATCTCTGCGTCGGCTGGCCGCAGGAGGAACATGACGATCCCGAACTGGAACGTCACGGCTGGGAAACGCGGCTCGACCAGACAGTGATCAAGCCGCTCAAGCGCTAGGTCACGATGCGAGCGCCAACGCCGGTGCGTCAACCGTCCTTGGCTCGCCAACAGCGCCCGCGGCGCTCATGAGCTGAAACCGTGTGCCGTGCAGGTTGATGGTCAGTGGAATGCCGCGGAAGTCGTCGTGAAAGGCGCGGATGCGGCGCGCCATTTCGGCCGGATCGATGTCGGCGGGCATGTCGCACTTGGCGGCGTACATCTGTCTGGTGCTCTTCGCTCCGCTCCAACCGACGCCGAGCGCCGGCAGCGGGCCGGCGTCGCAGGCGAGGTCGCGCGACATGCGCCAGAACAAATAGGCGAGCCGCACGAACGTCATCTGTTCCAAACCACGGACATCCACGCCGCGCGGGATGTCGAACGTCTCGACACCGACGATCGGGCCGCAGTCGACACGGGTCTCCATCACATGGGCCGTTGCGCCGAAGCGCGTCGCACCGTCGTACATCGCGAAATGAGCCGGCGCCCAGCCCGGATAATCCGGCGGGGCCGGATGAAAATTGTAGGCGCCGTGGCCGAGCGCCTGAAGGATGTCGGCAGGCACGATGACGCCGGTCGTGAAGGCAAGCAGGCGGGATCTGCCGAGCACATCGCGTTCGATGGCTTCGATGTCCTGCAGGCTGACCGCGAAACGGAATGCGAGGGCAGGGTTGTGCGCCCGTAGCAGCTCCGACAGCGCAAGTTGTTGGTCGCGGCTGCCGGTGAGAAGAATGATGGTGTCGAACATGATTTGTCCTGGTTGGCGTCAGCGGCGATGGGCGTTGAAGGTGGCGGGCCGGTGCGCAGCTCCGGAGGTGGCCGTCGCGGCGAACAAATTGGCCGGCAGCTCCTGACCGGGGATGATCTCGAGCACCATGTTGTCGGCCAGCAAAGCGGCCTCCCGCGCGATGCGAACCTCCGGCTGCCACGAGCACAGTGAGAGCTCGAGGCGGCCAAAGCCGCCGCAATCAGCGACGAAGGCGCTGGTCAGCTTCTCGATGCTGTCAGCGGCGGCGCGTGCGCTGCTGCGTCCGACGTCGCGCAGGATCACCGTGATACCTCTGCCGGATTTTACTTTCGAGCGCACCACGAGCAGCGACTCCAACGCGCCGACGCGCCCGGCCCGCCGGGGCGACCGCGCCACCTCGGAAAAGTCCGGGTCGAGACCAAGATCAGCCTTTGTCGGCTTCAGATTGTGGACGATCGTCGCGTTGCGGACTCCGGCTTCCCCTGCGACGGCATGGTAGCTGCGGGGAAGCCAGACCGTGTCGAGCGCGATCTGGGAGCTCACCGCACTCCAGGCCTGATCGATCTGATAGCCGTCCCATATATCGGGATATGAAGAGGCGATCTCACGCCAGGTCGTCAGCATTGTCCCGGCCGCCTTGGACCGGCCGAAATAGAGGGTGCGCGGCGACATCTCCCAGCCGTTCCACTTATGGACGGCGAAGTCGCAGCCTGCCAGATGAGGAAGGTCCGGAGGTGCTTGGAACATCACGTCGGCCTCGACGTACAACAGCGGTTCGCGATTCCGCTGCCACATCCGCGCGATGAAGTCGGCCTTGTCCGCAGCGCTCAGGCGTTCGCCGGGGCGGCGATCGATCGCCTCGATGTCGAATGGGAGCCCGAGCCGCTGCAACGAGCGTCTGAGATGATAGACGTGCAAGTCGCCGACCGTCGTTGGATGGCAGGACACGACACGCATCGCAGTTGCCGGTGCTGCGTCCGGCGCAGGCCAGTCGCGGCCGCCCCACCATAATTCGTGCGGACCGTCGGCTGAGGTGCCGACGGTACCGAACTCGGTCAACTTGGATTTCAGGAAATCGAACGCGGGGTTTTCGCCGAAGGGGATCACCACGGCGTCATGCGAGGTCAGCGCGCCGTACAGCAGCTCCGCCCCGGCGCCCGTTGGCGGGTCGATCAGGACGATAGTGCGGCCACGGCCAGGCCGTGGAAGGTCATCGCAGTGAACCACCGGCCCGAATGTTCGCGACAGCCATTGCAGACGATCACCTTGCCGCTGACCGAGCCTGACGCCGTGAGCGCGCAGGCTTTGCACCGGGTCGTGGTCGTTGGTCTTCAGATCTTGTCGCGTCATGCCGGGCCCTCCCGCACAATAGAACGGATCACGTCGGCCAATCAGGCGCGTCGATCGCTCATGCGCTTGCGTCGGTGTCTTGCGACAATGCGAGTAAGACCGGGCTTTCGACACGGAAAACGCGAGCTTCGTTTCGCAATGTTGCCGGGCGCGCTGCTCGAGGCTGCAACAGATGACAAACACCGTGGCTGCGCGAGCAGAAGTATTCGCAATCACTTCGATCTGATGCGCCTTATCAAGGCCGAAGCGGACGATTGGTCTCGTAAACGAAGTCGCAGTGCGGATCACGAGCTTCACACCGGATATATCGCGTGCGGTGACGCTCTGGAGCCTCGATGCAGATCGAAACATTCAGCAACATTCGTTGACGCTATAGACATGATGGCCATCTACGCGCGCGCGTCGGCGGCGCGCGACGCAGCGCGTCGATCGCTTCATCTATCGTGCTATCAGCAACTACAACGTACGAAGGCGATGGATCAGGCGCGCAATGTCGAAAAAATCGTCACGCGATTCAAAAATCGCGTCCGCGGCAACTGACAGAGTCGAAAAATGCGATAATTTCGTCGAGGTGATTCGGAAAAAATTGCCGGGCGAAGATGATCGTTTCGCAACAATTCCGAACCTTGCTCAGCCGCGGACTTTGTGTGCGCGGTATGCATCCACGGATGCTGTTAGTAAGCGTTGCAGCTCGCGTTTTCTGCTGAATTCGTCTTCTGGAATGAATCCCCCGCCATGCCGAACCTCGGCCTCTCTTTCTCAACGATCGTCGGGCGCTCGATCCGCGTGCGGCAGAATTTGCCTGTCCCTAGGCAAAACATTCCATCTAACTACCTGAAAAGTCACAAAAAATCTTCGCCTGCTTCTTTCGGTCGCCGCGTTCAACGATCGGAAGCCGTCTGCGAATGCCGCATTCGGCATTGCGGGTTGGAGATTCGGAAATGAGCTACGCGCTGGACGTCTGGGCCCCGGCCGATGGCATATCTTCGAAAGAGCCGGGGTCCCCGGACGTCGCGGCGCTGTCGTCGAGCGAGTCGGCCAGCACGGTTCCCGACTCCGCGCCGCCAGGCGAGACCGCGGTCTTCGACGAGGACAAGGACCTGCTCGACCGGCTCGCCACCGGAGAGGAGCTCGCATTTCGTCTTCTCGTCGAGCGCCACATCGATCGCGCCTATGCGATTGCGTTGCGCATCGTCGGCAATGCCGCCGACGCCGAGGACGTCGTGCAGGACACGATGTTGAAGGTCTGGACTCACCGGGGGCGGTGGCAGCACGGTCGCGCCAAATTCTCGACCTGGCTCTATCGCGTCGTCAGCAACCGCTGCATCGACATCCGCCGCAAGCCGCGGACCGAGAATGTCGACGTGGTACCCGAGGTTGCGGACGGCAAGCCGGATGCAGTGAGCGTCATCGAGCGTGCGGAGCTCAGCGTCCTCCTGGAGGGGGCGATGCAGCGGCTTCCGGAGCAGCAACGGATCGCCGTGATCCTGTCGTATCACGAGAACATGAGCAACGGCGAGATCGCCGAGGTGATGGACACGACAGTGGCCGCCGTGGAGTCCCTGTTGAAGCGGGGACGCCAGCAACTGCGCGACATGCTGCGGCGTCACGAGCGCGACATTCGCGGCGCCTTCACGGATTGCTAACCATAAAATTCTCGGCGCAGGAGAAATCCCGCCTGAATCCCGCAGGCGCTTCCGTTTGATCGGTCAGACGGGGCCGATCCGCACCGTCAGTCCTTCCACGATGCGGCGTGCTTTGCCGATCACTCAGGAGTCCTCACCGTGCCCGCAATTTCCACCAACATCGCCGCCAACTCCGCCGTCCGTTACCTGAACATCAACTCCAACCAGGAGACGAGCTCGCTCGCCAAGCTGTCGAGCGGTTCGCGCATCACGTCAGCCTCGGACGACGCGGCCGGTCTCGCCATTTCCACGCGCATCTCGTCGGACATCACCACGCTGCAGCAGGCTGCGACCAACGCGGCGCAGGCGACGTCGATCCTGCAGACAGCGGATGGCGGCGCGTCCAACATCAGCGACATCCTGGCGCGCATGAAGTCGCTGGCCTCAGAGTCCGCATCGGGCACCACGGTCGGAACCAGCCGCACCTACATCCAGTCGGAATTCTCGCAGCTGATCAGCGAAATTTCGTCGATCGCGACCGGAACGCGCTATAGCGGCCAGAGCCTGCTCGACGGCACCAGCACCTTCTCGTCGGGCGTCTCGGTCCTGGTCGGCTCGTCCGCGTCCGACACCATCAACATCACGCTGTCGGATCTCACCGCGAGCACGCTCGGCGTCTCGTCGCTCGACGTCAGCACCCAGACCGGCGCGACCGCAGCCTTGACCGCTCTCGACACCGCGATCGACACCGTGTCGAAGGCCCGCGCCGACATCGGCGCGCAGGAATCGCGCTTCAACTTCTCGGCGGACTCGATCTCCACGCAGACGCAGAACCTGCAATCGGCCAACTCCGCGATCAAGGACGTCGACATCGCGTCGGAGCAGGCGAAACTGTCGTCGGCGCAGGTGAAGACCCAGGCCGCGGTGTCGGCGGAAGCCGCCGCCAACCAGATCCCGCAGTACCTCCTGAAGCTGCTGGGCTGAGTTGTGATCTGCCGGGCCGGCGCCACGCCGGTCCGGCCCTTCCCTCGGAGGACGACGATAGATGACGGTGAGCAGCGCAACCTCGAGCACGAGCGGCACGACGTCGTCTTCTTCCTCATCATCGACGAGTTCGAGCAGCTCGCTCACGACGTCGGGAACGAGCACGACGAGCACGATCGACTGGACTGCGCTGATCGAATCCGCGGTCAATGCCAAGCTCACCCAGGCGACCCAGATCTCGACCAAGATCACGGCCAATGAGGCCAAGATCACGGCCTACCAGACGCTGCAGACCGCGCTGAAGACGCTGTCCTCGGGATTGTCGTCACTGGCGACGTCGATGGTGAACTCGCTTGCGACCAACGCCTTCGCCACGCGGGCGGCCACCATCAGCGCGACCGGCGACGTCAGCGCCTCATCGGCTCTGTCGATGTCGGTGAGCAACGGTGCTGCGACCGGCAGCCACACGCTGACGATCGGCCAGATCGCCACCGCACACAAGGTGACAGGCACGACGCAGTCGAGCCAGACCGCGGCACTCGGCTATTCCGGCACGTTCTCGCTCGGCCTATCCGGCGGCAGCACGGCCGACATCACCATCACCAGCGGCATGTCGCTGCAGGATGTCGTCGACGCGATCAATGCCCAGACCTCTACGACCAATGTCGAGGCGTCGATCGTCCAGGTATCGAGCGGGTCGTATCAGCTGGTGCTGACGGGGACCCAGGATTCCGCTGACATCACCTATGCCAGCTCGTCCGGCGACGACGTGCTCAACAAGCTTGGCGTGACCGACAGCTCGGGTGCCTTCACGACCGTGCTGCAGACGGCGCAGGAGGCGGAATTCACGCTCGATGGGATCAGCCTGACGCGCAACACCAACGACATCACCGACGTTCTCAGCGGCGTCACCTTTGATCTGCTGCAGGCGACTCCGTCCGGAACGACGCTGACTGTCACCATCGGGACGGACACGAGCCAGATCTCGTCGGCATTGCAGACATTCGTCACCGACTACAACGCATTCCGCGATGCCGTCATCGCGCAGCAGACCACCAATTCGGACGGGACGGCGTCCTCGAGCTCCGTCCTGTTCGGCGACGGCACCATGCGCGACATCATGAATTCGCTCCAGGCCGTGCTCGGAACCTCGGTCGGCGGGCTGACGATGGCGGACCTGGGCCTGTCGTTCAACGAGAAGAACGAACTCGAGCTCGATACTGGCACGCTGTCGACGATCCTCAGCACCAATCTGAGCGGCGTGACGACGTTGTTGTCGGCGCAGACCAAGACCTCGTCGAGCCAGCTCAGCGTAGTCAATACCGGATCGTCGCCGCAGTCGTTCACCCTGGATCTGACTGTGGACTCGTCGGGGACGCTCACGACCGCGTCGGTCGGCGGCGACAGCTCGCTGTTCACGGTCAGCGGCAACACGATCGTGGGCAATTCCGGGACGATCTATGCCGGGATGGCCTTCACCTACACCGGCTCGACGTCGCAATCGGTCACCGTGACCTCCACACAGGGGCTTGCAACCCAGATCTACCAGATCGCCAAGACCGCATCGTCCAGCACGGGATCGCTGCAGACGCTGATCGACAATCTGACCTCGCAGGACGAGACGATGCAGGCCAAGGTCGATGACATCAAGAGCTCGGCCGCCACGTTCCAGACTCAGCTCACGGCGCAATACGCCAAATATCAGGCCGCCATCGAGAGCGCCAACAACACGCTCACTTATCTAAAAGCCCTTCTCAACGCGAGTTCGAGTAACTGATGACCCAAAATTCGATGGCGCAATTCGCAAGTCAGGCCTATCGCGGTGCTGCGGTGGCCGTTCCGCCGCTCCGGGCCGTCATCATGCTGCTCAACGGAGCGATGCTGAGCTTGCAGAAGTCGCTGCAGGCGCAGGAGGCCCGCCGCTTCGAGGAGGGGCACATCCATGTGACCCGGGCGACCGCCATCCTGCGCGGATTGAGCCTTCACCTTGATCCAACGCGCGGCGGGCCGGTCGCCGACCAGCTGTTCGGAACCTACAACGCCCTGATCGTGGCCGCGCTGCGGGCCTACGGTCGACCTCACATGCGCGAGAATTTCCAGCGGATCACTCAAAGTTTGCTGGAGCTGCGGGAGGCGTGGGAGGCTGTCGATGCGGCAGCCCGGGGAAAGCGAGCAGCCGGTGATTCGGCCAACCGTCGGTAGCTCTGTCCGAATCAGGCACCTGCCGCACTGCGGAAATCTTGGGAAACCGATCAGAAACGGGCTGCATTGTCTCTCGTTTCGGTATCCAGTGCGGCGTTGCGTGCAGACGGCTCCCGAAAAATACGGAATTTCCCGCGTCCGGTTGCGGTCGATCGTCACAATTGCCGATATCAATTTCGTTCGCGGGCTGAATGCTTTATGACCAAGCCGGAAGCGCTGGATTGGGCGGACGATGGACGTCAGGGAATTCGAGGATCTGATCGGCAGGCTGGGTGAGGACATCTCGCGCTGGCCAGCGGAGCAGCGTCAATCGGCTGCTGATCTGCTTGCGTCCTCTCCCGAAGCCGATCGATTGCTGTCCGAGGCACGTCTTGTTCGTGAGGCGCTGTCGTCGCCGCCGGTTCGTGCACCCGCGGGCTTGACGTCGCGTATCCTTGCTGCGGCCAACCGCCTGACCCAAGAGGAAGCGTCAACCGCCCCGGCTGACGCCCACCAGCCCGGCTGAGCTCCGCCAGGGCCGAGCTTGGGCGACTGCGCTTCGGCCGGTTGGGCCGTGGGCGCCGGAACCGCAACACCATCACCGCTGCCATCTCCCTCAATTTGTCGAGCTCGTTTGCGCATGAATCGGGGGCGCCCGAGTGCGACGACGCGAGCCGTGGCGCGGAGATGACGCGACGGGTGCAGCCGATCTGACCTGGTCGCGCCGTCCATACTCTCTGCTGGTCTCGTCCTGCCCACCGGCCGAGTGCGCCGCGAGGCCGCGCTGCCGATGCAGAGCGGGGCCCCGCACCAGGCGATTTTTGCCGCCCCTGCGCAACCGCGCGCCGGCAAATTCTGCCGTCGGATCAACTAATTCGACCGACTAATTGTGCGCCTGGATTCGGCGCTCCGGCCGTTTGATCAGCAAACGCCTTCGCGACCGTGTGGTCGTGCTGTGTCCCGCCGCCGTTCGCGGCGCGAGCCGGAGTTCCGTCATGACTGTTTCCGCCGCGAGTTCGTCGACCGCGACCACCTCATCGACCTCATCATCCAGCGATACATCGCGTACGACGCTCAGCTCGACCGACTTTCTTCAGCTCCTGGTGAGCGAACTGCAGAACCAAGATCCGCTCAACGCGACCAGCGTGACCGACTTCATCAACCAGATGACGTCCTACGCCAACTACACCTCGCAGCAGTCGCTCAACAGCAGCATGACCTCGCTGGCCGGCTCGTTCTCGAGCCTGGTGACGCTGAATTCGGTGAACTACATCGGCCACACCGTCGAGGCCAAGAGTGACACCGCCGTTCTGTCGAACGGCTCGGCGACCTTCGGCTATTCTCTCTCGTCGGCGGCATCGAACGTTTCGATATCGATCAAGGATTCCTCCGGAAGCACGGTCTGGACCGGCACCGGGACCGGCAACAAGGGCGCCAATTCGATCACCTGGGACGGCACCGATTCCAGCGGCAATCAGCTCAGCGACGGCGGCCAGTACACGATCTCCGTGACGGCGACTGACTCCGCGGGCACCTCGGTTCTCAACTACACGACGATCACCGGGACCGTAACCGGCATCGAAACCTCGACCAGCACGCCGTCGCTCACCGTCGGCGGCATTCCTGTCAGCGCCAGCAACATTATCGGCGTCACCTCCTGACGGCATCATTCGGAGTACAATCATGAGTCTTTCTGGAGCCCTGTCATCGGCGATCTCGGCGCTCAACGCGCAGAGTTCATCGCTCGCCATGATCAGCGACAACATCTCCAACGCCGATACGACCGGATACAAGACCACGTCCGGCCTGTTCGAGCAGCTGGTGACGGCATCAAGCAGCTCGAAAGCCTATTCCTCGGGTGGCGTCTCGGTCTCCGGCCGTGCCAATATCACGCAGCAGGGGCTGCTGGCCGCCACCACCAACGCGACCGATGTCGCAATCCAGGGCTCGGGTTTCTTCGTCGCGACCAACTCGACTTCGGCCGGAGGCGAGACCTTCTACACCCGCAACGGCGCGTTCACCACCGACAATGCCGGCTACCTCGAGAACAACGGCTATTATCTCGAAGGCTGGCGCACCGATGCGAGCGGCAACGTGGTCGGCAATGGGCTCGAATCGATTAACACCAAGGTTGCGCTGACGAATGGTGGAGCGACCACCAAGACGTCGCTCGCCGCCAACCTGCCGGCCGATGCCGCGAGCGGCGATACCTTCAGCAGCTCGATGACGGTGTACGATTCGCTGGGGCAATCGCACACGCTCAACGTCACCTGGACCAAGGGGGCGACGGCGAATGAATGGACCGCCGATTTCGCGCCGGCCACGGCGTCGGACGGCACCGTGACGAGCGGCACCTATACAATCGATTTCAACTCAGATGGCTCGCTGAGCACGGTCTCTTCGACCAATCTCGGCATCACCTGGAATAACGGCGCGGCGGCCAGCTCGATCGCGCTCAGCTTCGGCACGACGGGCGGCGGCACCGATGGTCTGACCCAGCTGTCATCCGGCAGCACGACGCCGAGCGTCTCCAATTTCAGTGCCAATTCCGATGGCATCTCTTTCGGTACGCTGAGCAGCATTTCGGTCGGCAAGAACGGCCTCGTCGAGGCGACGTATTCCAACGGCCAGACGGTTCCGATCTACAAGATCGCGGTGGCGACCTTCGCCGATCCCAATGGCCTCGTGGCGCATAGCAGCGGCATGTACACGTCGACGGCGACGTCGGGCAATGCGACCCTGCAGGCGTCCGGCGAGAATGGTGCAGGAACCATCTACGGCAGTGAGCTGGAGTCGAGTACGACCGACACCACGGGCCAGTTCAGCAATATGATCTCGGCTCAGCAGGCCTATTCGGCGGCATCGCAGGTGATCTCGGCGGTCAACAAGATGTACGACACCCTGATCTCGTCGATGAGGTAGATCATGGCCGACCTGAAGAGGGAGCGGCTCGGCGAGGGCGAGGCTCTGCTGAAGAAGCTGCGGCGGCTGAGACTGCGCGCCGCGACCGTCGGCAAGGACGACCGCGCGCAACTGTTGACCTTGATTGACGATATCGAAACGGTCCGACGAAAGCTTCTGCGTGAATGCGCGCTGCTCGACGAAGAGCTCAAGGTCGCCACCGTGAGGGTGACGGCGCTGAATACCTACGCCCGTGTCGCGCAGATCAGCCGCCGACCGCAGCGTGAACAGTAGGATGGGAGCGACAGGATGAAACACGCAGTTCAGGCCGATCAGCGGCCGGCCAGCGAAGATGAAGTGCGGACCTTGATCGCGCTGATTGACGAGCTCATCGCGGTGGTGTCGGAGGAGAATGCGGAGCTTGCCAAAGGGCTCCCGGCCTCGCGCTCCAAGCAGCTTGACGACAAGAATCGGCTCGCCGGGCTGTTTGAGCAGCGGGTTGCCGAATGCGCCAGGCGAACGGCGAGTCTCGACGTCCGCGACCGCGTCCTGCGCGAACAGCTCATGGAGCACATCTTTAACCTGCGTGGCGCGATGGACGAGAACCTCGTTCGGCTGCGGGCTGCGATCGAAGCCAGCAATCGTCGCATCGAGGCAGTCATGCAGGCGATCCGCGAGCAGATCGCGAATGCGTCGCCCTATGGCGCAGGCGGGCGACGCACCGCGCGTGCGACGTCCTGTGGAACCAATGTCAGGGCATGATGGCCGCCCAGCAGCGGGAGTAGAGTGATGTCGCTCGACATAGCACGGCTGGTCGCGTTCAGCGGCATCTCGGCCACGGAGCTGCAGATCAGCGTGGCGTCGTCGAACATCTCGAACGCCGACACGAAGGGGTATACGCAGAAGACGGCCAACCAGGTCACGAATGTGACCGGGGGAGTTGGGACCGGTGTTTCGATTACCGGCATTTCGAGCAATGTCGACAAGCTGCTGCTGAAATCCCTGATCGGAGCCAATTCCGAGCTCGGCGCGGCCGACACCACCAACAACTACCTGACGCAACTGCAGCAGCTGTTCGGCAGCGCGTCCACATCCGGCACTTCGACGACGGGAACGTCGCTGGCAAACTCTCTTGCATCGCTGGAGTCCGCCTTGTCGTCGCTGGCAAGCTCGCCCAGCAGTGTTTCGCTGCAATCGGCCGTCGTCAGCGCTCTGGACGATTTCGCCAGCCAGCTGCGCAGCACCTCTGGTGGCGTGCAGACGTTGCGCGCCAACGCCGACAAGGACATCGCGTCGTCGGTTCAGAGCGTCAACGACGACCTGCAGCAGATCGCCGATCTCAATGTCGAGATCCGCAGAATGGCAGCGTCCGGCCAATCGACCGCGGATCTCGAGGATGAACGCAATGCCGCGCTGCAGGACCTCTCGTCCTACATGAACGTCAGCTACTACACGGCGTCGAATGGCGATCTTCAGGTCTATACCTCGTCGGGGCGAGCCCTCGTCGACAGCTCGGCGCACGCGCTGAGCTACACGGCCTCGGCGAATGTCTCGGCGGCTTCGAGCTATGCGTCCGGCGGCTTCAGCGGCATCATGGTCGACGGCGTCGACGTCACGTCCCAGATCACGTCGGGCAAGATCGGCTCGCTGGTCACGTTGCGGGACGAAACCTTGCCGGCCGCGCAGACCCAGCTCGATCAGTTGGCTTCGCAGCTGAAATCGGCGCTGAATGAGATCAGCAATGGCGCGTCGGCCGTGCCACCTCCGGCCACTCTGACCGGGTCGGCGAGCGTCAGCAGCACGACCGCCCTGTCGGCGTCCGGAACGGTCCGCATCGCCGTGGCTGACCAGAGCGGCAATCTCGTTTCGTACCAGGATCTCGATCTGTCGTCCTACGCGACGGTGGGCGATCTGGTCACGGCACTCAACGGCATCTCCGGGGTCTCCGCCTCGATCGACTCCAGCGGACACCTGTCGATCAGCGCCACGTCGTCGTCGAACGGCATCGCGATCAACGATATGACCAGTGCGGTCGGCGGCAGCGGCTTCTCCAACTATTTCGGCATGAATGATCTCGTCACCGGCACGAGCGCCGCCAATTTTGCCGTCAACAGCAGCATCTTGAGCGGCGCTTCTGGTCTGCCGACCGGCACGCTCGACGGTTCTGCGACCTTGACGACCGGCAGCCAGGTGCTGACGGCCGGCTCGGCGACGGTTATCAATGCGCTCATCGACAAGTTCACCGGCTCGACCAGCTTTGCGTCGGCGGGAGGTCTGAGCGCAACGACCGGCTCGTTTGCCGACTATGCCGCGGCGATCGTCGCCAATGTCGCCAGCAAGGCTTCGCAGGCCTCCACTGCCTACACCGCGAAGTCGACGGCCCAGTCGAGCTATGCCAGCTCGCTGTCCTCGCAATCGGGCGTCAATCTCGACGAGGAGACCGCGCGGCTGAGCTCGCTGCAGAACAAATACGCTGCCGCCTCGCAGCTGATCTCCGTGATCAACAGCATGTTCTCGTCGCTGCTCACTGCCGTGCAATCGACCTAGTCCGGAGCGCAGATCATGACGATGCGGATTGCGACATTCTCGAACTCCGACCAGATGATCACGAGCGCGCTGCGGACGCAGGCGACCATGGCCAATCTCCAGGTGCAGGAAGCCTCGGGGCTGAAATCGGAGTATCTCGCCGGTTACGGCGCCGACACCCAGCACGTCGTCAATCTTCAGGTCTCGGTCACGCGGGCGCAATCCTATATCGATGCTGCGACCCTGGCCGACAGCAAGGTGCAAGTCATGTATTCCGCGGTGGGACAGGTGTCCGACATCGTCAGTCAGCTGCGCACGGCCCTGAGCGCCGCGAGCTCCGGCAGCAGCACGGGAACCTCGTCGGCGATCAGTACCGCGCAGCAGTTGCTGCAGCAGATGGCGGGCATTCTGAACACCCAGTATGATGGGCAATATCTGTTCGGCGGGGGGCGCACCTCGACTCCGGCTGTCGATACCTCGACCTTCGCGTCCGGCTCGGGATCGCTGACCACGATGGATACCAGCTATTATCAGGGCGACAGCGAGCTTGCCTCGGTCCGTGTCTCCGACGGCCAGTCCGTGACGTATGGCGTGACCGCCGGCAACCCTGCTTTCGAGGAGGTCATGCGTGTTCTGAAGTTCGTTGCGAATAGCTCGACCCTGTCCGGAACTGACATCACCTCCGCGCTGACGCTTGCCGATCAAGCAGTGGACGATGTCGCCACGGTGCAGGCCAAGGTCTCCGATGCAGCGTCCCGGATCGAGAGCGCGAAGTCTCAGCAGACCGACTACAAGAGCTATGCCGAGAGTCTGGCGACCGACCTGACCAGCGTGGACGTCGCTGCGGTCACCGCCCAGCTCTCGACTTATCAAGCCCAGCTCACGGCGAGTTATACCGCCATCTCCAAGATCCAGAGCCTGAACCTGGCCAGTTACCTGCGGTGAGTTTCGGGACATCGTGCGAGCCCAGCAGAGCCGGACTGCCGATTCAAACCATGCGGCTCGCTGGCGGGCATCTCGTCGGCGGACCTCTCAATTGCCTAGCTTGCGACGTTCGACAGCGGCGCTGCGCGCGATCGGTGGGGTGGGTATGGGCGGATCAAGGAAAACGCGAAAGTCCAGCAGCTCCAGCTGCGGGAAGAGGATGATCAGGACGTCGAGCTGCCAAGGAATTCCGCACTGGAGTCGTCTGCGCCTTCGTCGCCACGGTCGTGGCTCTCAAGCAGATCTGGTGGGTAATCGCGCCCGGCGCAATGAGGCGTTGGCGACATTTGTCGTGTTCGTCTGGCGCGATCATGAGGAGTACGTCATCCGCCGCGGCGGAGGTTGCGCATCGCCGTGCCGGTGCGTCGGGCGAGCCCCACGCACCAGCGAAATCACATCACCAGCGATGATGGGCGCGGATCACGCCATGACCGTAGCGGTGTCCGAAATGACGGCCGCCGTGCCAGCCATAATGGCCCCAACCCGGACCGCGGTAATAGCCGTAGCTGTGCCGCCACGGCCGCGGGCCATAGGAATAGCCGTAGCTGCGATAGATCGGGCGCGGCACGTAGCTGTAGCCATAGCCGCCGTAATAGGGCCGGTAGGCCGGGTAGTAGCCGCCATAGCCGTAGGGATAGGCGGCGTAGCGGTACCCGCCGTAGTAGGGATAGGGCGCGTAGCCGCCATAGTAGGAGGGTGCGGCGATCGCCGATCCGATCAGGGCACCCGCCAACAGCCCCGCGCCGATCGCGGCACCGCCGCCCCAGCCGCCATGCCAGCCGCCGTAGCGGACCTGCACGGCATTCGAGCTTTCGGCGCTCGGTTTGGCGGCTGCTGACAGCGACGTCAGCGGCGCAGCCGAGACCGAGTGCAGCGTGGATACAGAAAGTGCGCCGGCGATGGCGAGCGTCGCGGCGGCTTTGAAGGTGACCATCCTGATGTCTCCCGTTGATTCAGCGCTATGCTCAACCGGACGAGACGAACTTCGTTGCATTTGTCGCAGCGGACGTTTTGTCACGCGCCATTGGTCCAGGCGGCGGTCGATGCCGGGGGGGCATCGACCTTGGTGTCGTTACGGGCAGGAATGGCGCAGGCCGTTATTGCCGAGATAGGTGCCGGAGCCCGGGTCGTAGGACCGGAACCGCTGGGCGCAATAGGCCTGGGCGTTGGCGGCCTCGGCGCGGCTGTCGGCGATGGCGCCCCCGATGATCGCGCCGGCCGCGAGGCCGCCGAGGGCGGCGGCACCCGCACCATAGCCGTGGCGATGCCCGTAAGAGCGATGGCCGTAATAGCCGTGGCGAGGACCGTAACCGCCGCGCCAGTGGCGATATTGCACCTGCTGCGGCTCGGTCGCGTTCTGCGTCGCTGGGGTCGGCGACCGGAACCGTGACCGCAAGCTAATCGATCAGCGCATCGAGCAGCGCATCTGGACATTCTGTCATCATCGTATGTCCCGCGCCGGGCAGGACGGTCGTGCGCGATTGCGCAATCGCAGTCGCCAGCGCCTTGCCGGCCTTCAGCGGCGTCATCATGTCCTTCTCGCCGAGGATCAGCCGCGTCGGCACCTTGATCCTGGCCGCCGATGCCAGCGCATCCTGGTACTCGTTGCAGGCCGAGAGATCGTTGAACAGCACGTCGGGCGCGCAGCGTTCCAAGGTCGCCTGCGCGCCGCCATGCATCCACAAGCCCGGCGCGCGGCTGCCGCCGAGCTCGGCGGCAAAACCGAGGCCCCAGATCGAGACCATGTCGATGGCGGCGTGATCGTTGGATTCGGCGGCCTTCAGGAGGTCAGGCCCGACCGTCATCGTCGCCGCGGTGCCGATCAGGCTCAGCGCCGACACGCGATCGGGACGGCGTGCCGCGGCATCCAGCGCGATCAGCGAGCCCATCGAATGGCCGATCAGGTGAGCGGGTTTCGCGTTTACCGCCTGCAACAGCGCGACGATCCAATCGGCCATGGCGGTGATGGTCGGCAGCGCCGGTCCCGCCGAGCGGCCATGGCCCGGCAGATCGGGCGCCAGCACGGCAAAGCCATGATGGGCGAACCAGCGACTGTGCAGCGCCCAGACCGAATGATCGAAGCCGGCGCCATGGATGAAGACGACGGCGGGCAGGGACGAATCGAAGTCGCGGCCGCCCGTGGCGGCGAAGACCTCATGATCTCCGATCGACAGCTGCATGGCTCACACCTTCTGCGAGGCGCGCAGCGCCTGTCCGAGATCGTCGATGATGTCGCTGGCCGCCTCGATGCCGACCGAGAGCCGGATCAGCTCCTCGCCGATTCCGGCCGCGGCGAGCTGGGCGGCGTCCATCTGCTGATGCGTGGTCGAGGCGGGGTGGATCACCAGCGTCTTGGCATCGCCGACATTGGCGAGATGGCTGATCAGCTTCAGGCTCTCGATGAACTTGCGCCCCGCGGGACGTCCGCCCTTGATGCCGAACGAGATGATCGAGCCGGCGCCGCGCGGCAACAGCTCCTTGGCGAGCGCATGGTCCGGATGGGCCTCGAGCGAAGGATGCAGCACCCAGTCGACGGCCTTGTTGGCAGTCAGCGCCTCCAGCACGGCGCGGGTGTTGGCGACGTGCCGCTCCATGCGCAGATGCAGCGTCTCGACGCCCTGCAGCAGATGGAACGCGTTGGTCGGCGACAGGCAGGCGCCGAAATCGCGCAGGCCTTCGGTCCGCGCGCGCATGATGAAGGCGGCCGCGCCGAACTGCTCGTCGAAGACGATGCCGTGATAGCCGGCATAGGGCTCGGTGAGCTGCGGGAATTTGCCGGACGCGCGCCAGTCGAACCGGCCGCCATCGATGATCGCGCCGCCGATCGCGATGCCATGGCCGCCGAGCCACTTGGTCGCAGAGTGCATCACGATGTCGGCGCCTTGGGAAATCGGCTGGCTCAGATAGGGCGTCGCGAAGGTGTTATCGATCAGGAGCGGCACGCCGGCTGCATGCGCGATCGCCGAGACCTTGGGGATGTCCAGCACCTCCAGACCGGGATTGCCCAATGTCTCGCCGATCAGGAGCCGCGTGTTCGGCTTGATCGCGGCGCGGAAACCGTCGTGATCCCTGGGCTTGACGAAGCTCGTGGTGATGCCGAAGCGCGGCAGCGTGTGCGCGAGCAGGTTGATGGTGCCGCCATAGAGCGAGGAGGAGGCCACGATGTGATCGCCCGCATTCAGGAGCGTGGCGATGGCCAGATGCAGCGCCGCCTGGCCGCTCGCGGTGCAGACGGCGCCGACGCCGCCTTCGAGCGCGGCGAGCCGCTCTTCGAGCACGGCCGTGGTCGGGTTGGAGATGCGGGTATAGATGTGGCCGGCACGTTCGAGATTGAACAGCGCCGCGGCGTGCTCGGTGTCGTCGAACACATAGGACGTGGTCTGATAGATCGGCACCGCGCGGGCGCCGGTCGCGGGATCCGGGTGCTGGCCCGCGTGCAGGCTCAGGGTTTCGAAGGCGGGCGGTTTCGGCGGCGGCATGCGGATCAACTCTCCTCAAGCAGATCGCATCTTCTGCCACAGATTTCGCCGTCAGTCAGGAGCGGCGCGGTGCGCCGCCCCTGAGACATCGATCAGCCGCCGAAGCGCTGCGGGAACAGGCCGGCCGAGGCGATCTCGGCGATGGACAGGCGTGCGCTCGGCTTCTCGCGCTCCTTGAGCATGGCCGGCAGCTTCTCGCCATCGCCCTTGCGGCCGACCGCGATCGCGATCTCCACGGCGAAACCGTCGGGCACCCCGAGCGCTGCCTGTGCGGCGGCGACGTCGAAGCCGCTCATGCCGTGGGTGATCCAGCCGGACACCGCCGCCTGGTTGGCGAAATTGGCCCAGGCCGCGCCGGCATCGAAGGAATGCGTGCGCGTCGGTGCCGGCTCGGTCTTGCCCGCCGGGGTGAAGGTCTTCTTCGACAGCACGTAGACGATCGCCGCGGCATGCTGCGCCCAGCCGCGGTTGAACTCGACCAGCGGCGACAGGAAGGTGTCGAACTCGGCCGAGCCGCGCAGCGCGTAGAGAAAGCGCCAGGGCTGCGAATTGTAGGAGGAGGGCGCCCAGCGGGCCGCCTCGATGAAGGTTAGGAGCTCCGTCTCCGGAAGCGCCTCGTCGCTGAAGCCGCGCGGCGACCAGCGATCGACGAAGATGCGATGCGCCGGATGCTCGGTGATGCGGTCGGTCGGCGGGGGAAGATGGGCAGTCACGGGGGTCTCCTTCGTTCAGGCTCGTCGTCGGGCCTCGCGCCGCGCTTCGCTGCGGGGCACAATCTCGGCTCCTGTGTGGCTCACGGCGCTTTGGGAGTCCAGATCGCCAACGCCGATGTGTCCACCTTCGCCGGCAGCACGCGCTCCGCCAGGAAAGCATCCGCGATCTTCTGCTGCTCCGACAGGCCGGCCGCGGTGACCGCGCCGACCTGGTAGGAGCGGTGGCTGTTGGCCTCCTCGACGGTGGCCGCATCGATGCCCCACAGGGCAGCGAGCTGGCTCGCCGCGGCGCCCGGATTGGCCTTCACCCATTTGCCGGTTTCGACGAGCTTGCCGTAGATGACGTTGAGGGCGTCGCCATGCCCGGCGGCGTAGTCGGCGGATGCGAGATAGTAGCGCTTGTAGCTGGCAAGCCCGTCGCTGCCGTCCGCGAGCACGCGCGCCCCTGACTGGCGGATGGTGCTGGTCAGGAACGGATCCCACGCGACCCAGGCATCGACATTGTTGCTGACGAAAGCGGTCCTGCCGTCGGCGGGCGGCAGATAGGCGGGGGTGATGTCCTTGAAGGTGAGACCCGCTTTGGCGAGCGCGGCGAGCAGCAGATAGTGGCTGCCGGCGCCCTTGGTCACCGCGATCTTCCTGCCTTTCAGCTCAGCGAGCGTCTTGGTCGGCGAAGCCGTTGCCACGAGGATCGCCTGCGCCGACGGCGAGGCGGCCTCCTCGGCGACATAAGCGAGCCTCGCGCCCGCGGCCTGCGCGAACACCGGGACGGTATCGGCGACATCGGCGCCGACATCGATGCTGCCGATGTTGATCGCTTCCAGCAGTGGCAGGCCGCTGGAGAATTCGTGCCACGACACCTTGATGCCGAGCGGCGTCAGCGCCTTCTCCAACTCGCCATTGGTTTTGAGGAGGGCGATCAGGGTCGAGGATCTCTGATAGCCGATGCGCAGCGTCTCGGCTGCGTCGGCTTGCGACGTGGCGAGCGCACCGAGCAGGGCCGCGGCCATCATCAGGACGCCGCGACGGGCGAGATGCAAGGGCCGCGCGCGGCGCAGGCCGCTGAAGGACGGTGTCATTCGGCAATCTCCCAAACAGGCGGTTGCATGCAATTGTCCAGGATCATTCGCAGGATCGTGAGCCCTGCGCAATTTTGCAGATATGTTCATATGGAGATGAAAGTTTCTCATGTGCCCGTGCCGCGAGAGGTTTTGTTTTCTTGGCGCGCGAGATCTGACGAGACAGCCGCTCGCATCCTCGCGACGCGCAGGGCGTCCGAGATGTGTCTGCCGTTCGTCCCTCCATCGAGAGAGGGCACAGGGAAGGCCGGGCGTCGACTGACACCCATGGCCCGCGTGCAAAAAAGGAAGCACGCGGCGGTTACCACAGGATCAGCCGGACATCCGGCCTTCCCTGCGCAATGGGCTTACGGCTTATACGCGATCTCCCCGGTGCGCCGGGCTTTCTGGCCACCGTCATCCGCGAGACACGCAAGCATCTTCGCGAACTTGATACTAGCGTCGGAGTATCAGGACCACGCGATTTCGCCGTCCGGCTCCCATCGTTCGTCCGCGCGCTTGACGCACGCTGCGACGAGAACCGGCCATCGCATCCCGCACCAACGTTTCGTGACGTTCGCGAAGCGCCCCTCTCGATCGGGCGGGATAGGGTGATACAACCACAAATTCCGAAAAAAAGAAACAAGAATGTTTTTCGCAGGAGGACTGGACAGGGCAAATCAGCTTGAGAACGCGGGCGAATTTCGTTCCGTCGCGCAAGCGCGAGGAGAAGCAATAGGCTCGTCACGCAAGACCTGGAGCTTTGGCATATGACAATCAGCTTGAGCCCCTCTGCCTCCACGTCATGGCCGGGCCTCGTCCCGGCCATCTACGTCTTAGTAACTCTCCGCAGAGGTTTGGGCGGGTTGTCCGATCGAACGGCCTTGCATCTGCCGGCCGAGATGAAGCGCGGGAGCTCATGAGCGGATTTGGCCTGAGGCCTCCGACTTGCGCGGTGCGATAAATCGGCAGCCATTGGGGGCAGGAGCCGCGGAGCAAGCGCATTCGGGAGGACAGCCCGTGACTAAAGCAAGCCTCCGCGACCGAGTCAGCGGCGTTCGCACTCAGCCCATTGCGGGCATCCCAAGCGTAGACCGGGTAGTCCGAGCCCGGGCCACGGGCGGACATGGCAATGGAGGCGGCAACTCGTCGTCGCCAAGCACATTCCTCAGGACGTCCACTCGATCAGCTGAATGGTGACAATCTTTGTCGCCATGCGCCGTGTTTACATTGCGCAGCACGTTGGTGAAGCCGCCGCCCACACCGACGACGCCTGCATGGTTGGATAACCCGCAGCTATCGCGGGGTTGCCTCGACTCATGTCGGGGAAAAGGCAGGCGGTCGGCCTTGCCGCGCCGACGCCGGTCTGTAGGATTGCTGCCGCATTCCAAAGGAGACATATTGATGAGATCGTTGATTGCGGCTTCCCTGATTTTCGCTACCCTCGCCACCCCGGCGTTAGCCGCGCCGCCCGCCAGCTGTGCCTCCAAGTTCGTCGGCGAGTGGCGGCATTCCGGCAGTGGCAACCGCGGTTCGGTGAAGGCCGACGGCCGCGCGCTGTGCAGCGAACATCCCGCCTGCGTGCAGGGCACCTGGACCTGCTCGGGCAACGTCCTCACCTACACCAATAGCCTCGGCACCTGGAACTACACGCTGGCGCCCGACGGCAAGTCGATGTCGACCGGCACGGCCACCGCGACTCGGATCGGGCCGGCGCCGGCGAGCGCCCGTTCGCGCGCCTCCGATACGGTGGCCGACGCCCCCGATCGGGCCTGCAAGGCGGGAAACATCGCCTCGCTGCAGGCTCACGACGACAGGCTGAAGGGTCTGTGGCAGAGGGCCAGCGAGCGTGAGCAGTGCGGGCCCATTCTCGCCCTCGGGAGAAAGCGAATCGAACTGCTCAAGCAGATCAATTCCGGCAGCTGCGGCAAGGAGTCGGTGCAGATCGGCGCGAGCAACGAGATGACGAAGGTCGCCTCGGTAATGTCGAAATGCGACCAGACCTACACCCCGTCCGACCCCGGCATCCTGAGGCGGGCGGGCGGCACGATCCGAGGTTTCGTCAAGGACCACGTCTTGAAGTGCGAACCTACCTCCGAGAACAACAACTGTGCGCCCAAGCCCCAGCGCAACGGCGGTCCCGGCGTCAGAGGTTAGCCCCTCTGATCCACCCAAATGTGACGCCGCTCCACGCACTCTGCCGGTGCAGCGTGATCGTTCGCTTTGGGTCAAAGCCGCCGTCCGACGGCCTACTTCCGGTTGAACCCCTAGAACCGACGTCGCAAGCTTCGACCGAAAGGCCCGGGATGGGCAGAAGCGGACGAATGTCACTCTTTGAGCCGACTTTCGTACGCTTTCACGTGATGCGGAAACAGTTCCTTGTAGGATGGCTGCGCGGTCTCGAGGCAGGACACTTCCCACCCAAGTGGATTTTCAGCGTCGCCGTACTCGCAAACCTCGACGTGCGAACAAACAAGTGCAATCCCGTCCGCCGTCCTTGCGCAAACACCTAAGAAGTATCGCGCTAAGGAGAGGCGGGGACGTGCCGGCTGCGGGACTACCCGGCCTTGCGTCTGTGAGGCTTGTTCGCGGTGGAGAGGTACGCACAGAACATGTCGGCCATCGCATCGGCATAGGCCGATATCTCGGCCCGGCTGCGCGGCGTCTCCGAGAAGTGCTTGCCGACCTGGCTGAGCGTCGTCTTGATCAGGTCTGCTGTCCGCGCGTGCTCGGCCTCTCCAGCACCAGGCAGCACCTCGTGCATGAAGGCGAGCATGGCGTGGCGGCCACTGGCCTTGGCCCGGCGCGCTTCGGGCGCATCGCGGTAGAGCGGGGCGGCGTCGTCGAGCGCTCCGCGCACCGCGGCTTCGTCGCACTCCGATTGCAGGAACGCGTGAACGAGTGCGCGCAATCGCGTCAAAGGCGGACGGCGCGTGTCCTCCAGAATGTCGTGCAGCAGTTCCGTCGTCTGCTGCCACTCGTCGCTCTGCAGCCTGAACAGGATCGCCGCCTTGTTCGGAAAATACTGATAGAGCGAGCCGACGCTGACGCCGGCCTTCTCGGCGACGCGCGCAGTGGTGAAGCGTTGCGCGCCTTCCTTCGTCAAAACCTGAACAGCCGCCTGCAGAATGGCCGCGACGAGGTCGGCCGAGCGTGCCTGTTTCGGCAGTTTTCGCGGGGAAATCGGGGCTTTTCGAACCAGGGCCATGGAGCGTTCCGAAATGCGATTAGCGAATGCGAATGATTATTCGTATTCTGACTTCGACGCAAACGACACGCATCGAGAACACGGAGAATATCAATGATCACCCTGACCACTCAGCCGGTAGCGCCGCTGCTGGATCGCCTGCTTGCCGAGGCCACGTTGCTGCGGCCGGAGACGAGCCCGATCTTCGCCGGCACGGCCGAACGGGGCGCGCAACTGATGCGCAGCAGGTCCGGCCATGTCGAGCTCTACACGCAGCTCAAGGACTTTCCGTTGCCCGTGTCGCGCGACACCGGCGTGCTGCTCTACATGCTGGCGCGCGGCGTCAGTGCGCGATCGATTGTCGAATTCGGCACCTCGTTCGGCATCTCGACGCTGTTCCTCGCCGCGGCGCTGCGTGACAATGGCGGCGGCCAGCTGATCACCACGGAGTTCGAGCTGTCCAAGGTCGCCCGTGCCCGTGCCAACCTCGCGGAGGGCGGCCTGGCCGATCTGGTCGAGATCCGCCAGGGCGACGCCCTGCAGACGCTGAGCGGTGATCTCCCGGACGCGATCGACCTGGTTCTGCTGGACGGCGCCAAGCCGCTGTATGGCGATATCCTGGCGCTGCTCGAGAGCCGGCTCAGCGCCGGCGCGTTCATCGTCGCTGACAATGCCGACCACAGCCCCGACTACCTCGCCTACGTCCGTTCGCCGGCCAACGGCTATCTGTCGATGCCGTTCGGCGACGAAGTCGAATTGTCGATGCGGATCGGGTGAGCGGCCGGCGACGAACGGCGATGTCCGCCACCCTCATCGGCGAATGTGCCTGGAGTTGACGTTTGGCCGGCGATTGTTCACGAGGAGAGCTTCGTCATCTGAGCAACCGTTCGCATGCCTCGCATCCTCCTGATCAATCCCAACAGCTCGGCCGCGACCACCGCGATGATGGTGTCGATTGCGGCCGCCTGCTGTGCCGGCCGGGCGGAGGTGGTCGGCGCGACCGCGATGCGGGCGCCGGCCATGATCGTCGATGCCGAGGCGTTGGCGGCATCGGCTGCGGAAGTGGTCGACATCGGCTGCGGGCATCGCGATGCTTGCGATGGCATCATCGTCGCGGCGTTCGGCGATCCCGGCGCCGCGGAGCTGCGCAGGCTCTGCCCGCTGCCGGTGGTCGGGATCGGCGAGGCGTCGATGCGCGAGGCCGCAGAGGGCGGGCGGCGCTTCGGCGTTGCCACGGTGACGCCTGCGCTGGTTGCGAGCATCGCGGGCCTTGCAGACAGGCTGGACCTGTCGGCGCAGTTCACCGGGACGCGTCTGACGCAAGGCGACCCGGCCGCGCTCGCCGTCGATCCGGCGCGGCTTGCTGCCGCCCTGGCTGACGTCACGCGCGCTTGTATTGCCGAGGACGGTGCAGAAGCCGTGATCATCGGCGGTGGACCGCTGGCGCAGGCGGCCGATCAGCTGCAGCCGCAATTCGCCGTGCCGATCATCAAGCCGATCGCGGCAGCGGTTTCGCAGCTGCTGCAGCGGCTGTCCGCGTGAGCAGCCAAGTGCGCTGTGCTATGGCCGGTAGCTTGCCGCCGGATGCGGCGCCGCGAGCCGGGCACGGCCGAACAGCTTTTCGCGCAACGTTCCTGGCTGATACGCCTTCTTGTAGCGGCCGCGTCTGGTCAGCTCCGGCACCAGCATGTCGGTGACATCGGCAAAACTCTCCGGCGACAGCGCAAAGGCGAGGTTGAGGCCGTCGACGCCCGTCTGCTCGATCCAACTCTCGACGAGATCGGCGACCTTCGCAGGCCCGCCGACGAACACCGGGCCGATGCCGCCGATGCCGACATGCTCGGCAACCTCGCGCACGGTCCACACCCGGTCCGGATCGGCGCGCGTGACGTTGTCCATGGCGCTGCGGCCGGCATCGTTGAGCACGTGGCGGACCTGCTGGTCGAGGTCGTAGGTCGAGAAGTCGACGCCGGTCCAGCCCGACATCAGGGTCAGCGACGCCTCGTGGTCGATGTAGCGGCGATAGTCGGCGAACTTCGCCTCGGCCGCCGCGTCGGTCTCGCCGAGCACCACGGTGGCGATGCTGAAGATGACGATGTCGCTGCTGGCGCGACCCGCGTCGGCGGCGGCCTGGCGGATGGCGGCGACGCGCGGCGCGATGATCTTGGCCGACGGGCCGGACATGAACACGCATTCGGCATGGCGGCCGGCGAACACGCGGCCGCGCGGCGAGGTGCCGGCTTGATACAGCACCGGCGTTCGCTGCGGCGACGGCTCGCAGAGATGGATGGCGTCGAGCTGGTAGTTCTCGCCGCGATGGCTGACGCGGTGAACCTTCGTGGGATCGGTGAACACGCCGCTGGTCCGGTCGCGCTTGACGGCGTCGTCCTCCCAGCTGCCTTCCCACAGCTTGTAGACGACCTCCATGTACTCGTCGGCGACGTCGTAGCGGTCGTCATGCGCAGTCTGGCGCTCCCTGCCCATGCCGCGTGCGGCGCTGTCGAGATAGCCGGTGACGATATTCCAGCCGATGCGGCCCTCGGTGAGATGATCGAGCGTCGACATCCGCCGCGCGAACGGGTAGGGCGGCTCATAGGACAGCGTGCAGGTGACGCCGAAGCCGAGATGCTCGGTCACGGCGGCCATTGCCGAGATCAGCATCATCGGATCATTGACGGGCACCTGGATGGCGTGGCGGAGCGCCGCGTCGGGGGTGCCGCCATAGACGTCGTAGACGCCGAGTACGTCGGCGAGAAACAGTCCATCGAAGCGGCCGCGCTCCAAGGTCTTGGCGAGGTCGAGCCAATAGGGCAGGCGATTGTAGTCGGAGGAGCGGTCGCGCGGATGCCGCCACAGGCCGGGCGATTGGTGCCCGACGCAGTTCATCGCAAACGCATTCAACCGGATGTCCGCAGCCATGATGTCCTCGACGCTGTCTTGAGCCGACCAGATGGCACGCTTCGCCTATGGTTTTCAATCGCGTGGATGCGCACGGCCGCTGCGCGCCGCGGATCAATGACGGCGCAGGACGGGCCGTGGCCCGCACGTGGGGAGGACGAGATTGACGGCGATCCGGATCACGACGCTGGCCGCGCTGGTACTGACATCGTCGGCTGTGGCCTCCGTCCATGCGCAGGATTTCAAGGCGAGTTGCGCCGCGCTCGCGCAAGGCTTCGCCGACAGCGGGCGCGTCGTCACGGCCGAGTTCGTCGCCGCGGGCGGCGTGCAACTGGCACCGCCGGCACCCGCGGGCGTGACCGCCTCTGGGGCAGCGCTTCCCCGAGTTGTTCGACGGCGTCATCGCGGGCGCGCCGGCCTATCGCGTGCCGCTTGCCGGGTCGCGTGGCTGTTCCTGGTTCCCGGCATGAACCATTGCGGCGGCGGACCCGCCACCAATCAGTTTCACTTGCTGACCGCTCTGGACCAATGGGTGGAGGGCACGGCCGCGGCGCCTGAGGCGATCCACGCCACCGCGCGGCGTGCGGCCGATGTGCCTCGGCCCGGGCGCACGCGCGATCTCTGCGCGTTCCCGAAGGTGCTGACCTCCAAGGGCAGCGGCAGCCTCGAGGATGCAGCGAATTTCGAGTGCCGCTGAACAGGTCGTGCATGCCGTCTGCACGGTATGCACGATCACTTGATGAGCGGTTGACCCGGGAGGGGGATGACCCGATCTATCTGCCAGCCGACCTGTCTCCGCAGCGTTGCGGCTCCCATCAGCCCACACACCGGTCCCTCATGGTTGCCAAGACGCGAGCCTTCACCATTCTGTGCGAGTTCGAGCACGTCCAGACCGAGCTGATCGGCAAATGCGTGGCCTTGAGCGACGGCAAGGCCGGAACCGTGGAGCAGGTGTATCTTGATGAGCTGCATGGGTTGCGCATCACCCTTCGCGGTCATGACGGGCGCTGGCCGGTGTCGACCATCAAGTTCACGCAATCCTGAGCGGCGGCGTTGGTCTCGGATTTGGAACGCTCAAACGATCGAAACGGCTTGATTGCGCGTCGCATGGCGATGCGTGGGGCATCGGATCGAGCGTTCGAACTTCTCGAGCGGCCTTTGCAGAGGCCTGCCGGAAGACCTGTGCATCGCATATCAAATGATACGAGAGCGGGCCGGCGCTGCGGCTAGCCTCGATGCTCCCGGCGCGGCCGGCCGCTGCTGCTCTGCCGCCCGGACTACGGTGGTCGCGGCCGATTCACTTATGTTGATGCGCCCGGCATCTCCTGATCTAGAGTTGTCGGTGCGCATCAATGAAACTGGATGCAAACCCGCATGGAAGTAGAAGGTCGGAAGAAACGGCGTCGGCGTGTCAAGCAGACGATGTCGTTGGGTGAGCGGTTGCTAGAGATGGCGCGCGAGGCGCGAGACAGGGCGAAGCGTCTGCCGCCGGGCATCGAGCAGGCCAGGCAGCTGCGGCGCGCCCGCGAGGCCGAAGCGATCGTCGAGCTCGATCGCTTCCTGACGGCTCCAGCACGCAGCACTTCGCCGCGATCGCGTTGACGCCGTCTCGCGCCGGCTTGGGGCGAAGGGGCGCGGCGCTGCCAGTGGTGTTTCCGGAACTTGCGGCAACAGGGCTGACCGATCCGGCCGAGGCCGGGCCAATTCCGGACGGCACCCTCTCAACCCATCGCAAGACCCATCCCGGCCGGTGCCGATCTGCATCACCTGGCCTCACCTCCGTGTTCGCGGTGGCGAGAACAACGCCTACTTCGCATTCGCGAATGTGTGCGACGCCGCGAATTTCGATCCCGGGCTCAGCGGCGTGTTCGGTCCGGATACATCAGCGTTTCCGCGCCGTGAGGCGATCGTTGCAGGCGGGGAGGGGATCGAGACCGTCGACATCGACACCAGCAATCTCGACAGCTTCTATCCGACCAACGTCGTCCGGCGGAAAGATCTCGTCCCGCATGCGGATGCCGCACTCGTATCGTGCGCTGGTGCAACCGCACACGAGCAATTTCTGACGCTGCGCGCGCCAGCCGTTTCAAAATGGAACGGAAACGGCGTGTGACGGGTCCGAGCGTGGGGGGCGACAGCGCTATCCACATTTCTGCACAGCCGTCGCAAAAAGTTCTTGCACGGGATGCGGCGCCGCACTATCTCACCACCACGCCAGCCGGACATCACTGATGACTGAGGCCCCCGACTTTCGGGACCAACGTTGCTTTCTTTGGTGTTTTTTCTTCCGACTGGCTCCTGAGTTTTTCTTCAGAAAAGCTCTTGACGGTCTCTCAAAATCAGCTATGTGAAGCGCCCCGGCAACGGGGACTTCGACGGCGAAAGAGACCAGAGAAGTTGCACTAATTAGTTCAAGCGAACTAACAAGTGCGGGCTGTTTGACAAGTGAAGATGAAGAAAGAGAAACGTGGACGGCGGAGTCCTTGCGGGTCTCGGGATTGAGAGCTTCGGCTTTTGGTTCTGGGATCGGACGAGAAGACTTCGGCGGACAATGTTTCAAAGGTAACACCATGGTTTTCGC